>NZ_JBSPUQ010000002.1:10000-60180 GCF_056861055.1 Stenotrophomonas sp. 115C5 | reverse complement strand
CCCCCTGGGGCGGGGGGGGGGGGGGCTCGCCGGGGGTGGCCGGCCGCGTCGCGCCGTCGGTGGGCGCACGTGCCTCGGTGGCGTCGACCGTGACCGGCCGCGTCGAACGCGTGCTGGTCGCACCGGGCACCGCAGTGAAGCAGAACCAGGCCCTGGCCATCGTGGTCAGTGGCGAAGCGGCGGTGTTCCGTGCCAATGCGCTGGCCGCCTCGGCCGAAGCCGAGGCCGCGCGCCTGGCCTATGGCCGCGACAAGGCGCTGGTCGACCAGGGCGTGGTCGCGCGCCAGGAGATGGAAGCCTCGCGCGCACGTTCGCTGGCGGCACAGGCCCAGGCCGCTGCCGCGCAGGCCCAGGCCGCCGCCAACGGCGCGCCCGATGCCAATGGCCGCGTGCGCATCACCAGTCCGGTGGCCGGCATCGTCGGTAACGTGCAGGTCACTCCGGGCGGTGTGGTCGCCGCCGGCAGCGCCGTGGCCGACGTCGCCGATCCGGCGATGAACGAGCTGGTGTTCACCGCACCGCCGGCGCTGGCCGCGCAGGTCACGCCGGGCATGAAGCTGGAAGTGAGTGTGCCGGGTGGCAGCTTCACCGCCACCGTCACCGGCTCGGCCGCCGATGTGCGCCAGCAGGGCGGCGTCGCGGTGATCCGTGCCGCGCCGGTGAATGCCGCGTTGCCGCCGGCCGGTTCGCCGGTATCGGCAGTGGTGGTCACCGAAGGCCAGGACGGTTCGCTCAGCGTGCCCGCCGATGCGGTGCAGAACGTCGATGGCAGCAGCGCGGTGTTCATTGCCGTCGAAGGCGGCTTCAAGGCACAGCCGGTACTGGCCGGGCGTCGCGCCGGCGACCGCATCGAGATCCTCGGTGGCCTGACCGGCAACGAGCGCATCGTCGGTGCCAATGCCTTCCTGCTCAAGGCCGAACTGGCCAAGGGCGAAGCCGAGCACGGCCACTGAGGAGGCGACCATGTTCAAGCTGATCATTGAAACAGCGGTACGCCACCGCTGGCTGGTGGTGTTCATGGCCGCGTTGATCGCCGCCGTGGGCCTGTTCCAGCTGGGCAAGCTGCCAATCGACGCGGTGCCGGACATCACCAACCGCCAGGTGCAGATCAACACGGTGGCGCCAGCACTGACCCCGGAGCAGATCGAGCGGCAGGTGACCTATCCGCTGGAAACCGCGCTGGCCGGCATTCCCGGCCTGACCACCACCCGTTCGCTGTCGCGCAATGGCTTCTCGCAGGTCACCGCGATCTTCACCGATGCCACCGACATCTACTTCGCCCGCCAGCAGGTGGCCGAGCGCATGCGCGAAGCGTCGGAAGACCTGCCCGATGGTGCATCACCGATGCTATCGCCGGTCACCACCGGGCTCGGTGAAGTGCTGATGTGGACGGTGGACTTCACCACGTTCGATCCAGCCAAGCTGGCCAAGCCCGGTGAAGCCGGCTGGCAGGCCGGCGAGGTCTACCGCACGCCGGAAGGCAACCTGCTGCGTACACCCGAAGAGCGTGCGACCTACCTGCGCACCGTGCAGGACTGGATCATCGCGCCACAGATGCGTTCCAGCCCGGGGCTGGCCGGCGTCGATACGGTCGGCGGCTATGTGAAGGAATACGGCGTGCATCCGGACAGCGCGCGGCTGGCTGCGCATGGCCTCGGCCTGGCCGACCTGGTCACCGCGCTGCAGCGTTCCAACGTGCAGGCCGGCGCCGGTTTCGTGCAGCGCGCCGGCGAAGGCCTGGTGGTGCGTGCCGACGGCCTGGCGCTGACCACCGACGATCTTGCACAGGCACCGGTGGCCACCCGCAATGGCGTGGTGGTACGCGTGGCCGATGTGGCCGACGTCGACCTGAGCCGCGCGCCGCGCCTGGGTGCGGCCAGCCGCAACGGCCATGAAGCCGTGCTGGGCACCGCGCTGATGATTGCCGGTGGCAACAGCCGCACCGTGGCCCAGGCTGCTGCGGCGCGCCTGGAACAGGTGAACAAATCGCTGCCGGCCGACATCGTGGCGACGCCGGTGCTGGACCGCAGCGTGCTGGTCAATTCCACCATCAAGACCGTTGCCAAGAACCTCACCGAGGGCGCGCTACTGGTGGTGGTGGTGCTGTTCCTGCTGCTGGGCAACCTGCGAGCGGCGACGATCACCGCGCTGGTGATTCCGCTGTCGTTCCTGTTCGCAGTGATCGGCATGAACCGGTTCGGCATCAGCGGCAACCTGATGAGCCTGGGCGCGCTGGACTTCGGCATCCTGGTGGACGGTGCGGTGATCGTGGTCGAGTCGACGCTGCTGATGCTGGGCCAGCGCCGCGCCGAACTGGGCCGTGCGCTGACCGCGATGGAACGCCTGCGCGTGGCCGCCGATTCGGCCATGAAGATGGCGCGTCCGGCGGCGTTCGGACAGCTGATCATCCTGCTGGTGTTCGCGCCGATCCTCACCCTCGAAGGCGTGGAGGGCAAGACGTTCCACCCGATGGCGGCCACCTTCATGCTGGCCCTGGTCGGTGCTTTCATCTTCTCCTTCACCTTCGTGCCGGCGATGGCCGCGCTGCTGGTGCGCGAGCCCAAGGTGAAAGACGGTGATGCCCATGCGGACGATGGCGAGCACGAAACCAAGCTGATCCGCGTGCTGCGCGCGCGCATCGAGCCGGTGGTACGGAAGGCCGTGGCGCATCCGCGCACGGTGCTGGCCGGCGCGGTGATGATGGTGGTGGTGGGCATCGGTTCGTTCTCGCTGCTGGGCCGCGAATTCATGCCGACGCTGGACGAAGGCAACGTGGCGATGCAGGCGTTGCGCGTGCCCTCGACCTCGCTGGAGCAGTCGCTGGCGATGCAGTTGGCACTGGAAAAAGCGATCGCCAAGCAGCCGGAAGTAGAGACCGTGTTCTCGCGTACCGGTACTGCCGAGGCGGCGATCGACCCGATGCCGACCAACATCTCCGACAGCGTCATCGTGCTGAAGCCGCGCAAGGATTGGCCCGATCCGAAGCTGGCCAAGGACGAACTGGTGGCGCGCTTCGAAAAGCTGGCCGGGCAGCAGCTGGGCAACAGCTTCGAGTTCAGCCAGCCGATCGAACTGCGCTTCAACGAGCTGATTTCCGGCGTGCGTACCGACCTGGCGGTGATGATCTTCGGCGATGACTTCAGCCAGCTGCAGAAGGTGGCCGACCAGGTGGCGCTGAAGCTGCGTGCAGTGAACGGTGCAGCCGACGTGCGGGTGGAACAGATCTCCGGCCTGCCCACGCTCAACGTGGCGATCGACCACGTGGCAGCGGCGCAGTATGGGCTGACCGCTGCGGACGTAAGCGATGCGCTGTCCACCGGCATTGGTGGCACTGCCGCTGGCAAGATCTTCGAAGGTGATCGCCGCTTCAACGTGGTGGTGCGCCTGGACGATGCCTCGCGCAACGATCCGGACCAGCTCGCATCACTGCCGATCGCTACGCCGTCGGGGCTGGTGATTCCGCTGTCGTCGGTGGCCCGCATCACAGTCAGCGAAGGGCCGAACCAGATCAGCCGCAACAACGGCAGCCGCCGCGTGGTGGTGCAGGCCAATGTGCGTGGTCGTGACCTGGGTGGCTTCGTCGGCGAGGCGCAGGCCGCAGTAGCGGACGTAGCGCTGCCGCCAGGCGCCTACCTGACCTGGGGTGGCCAGTTCGAGAATCTGCAGCGCGCGGAGAAGCGGCTGGCAACGGTGGTGCCGGTAGTGTTCCTGCTGATCGGCAGCCTGCTGTTCATGGCCCTGCGCAGCGGCAAGGAAGCCATTCTGGTGTTCAGCTGCGTACCGCTGGCGCTGGTCGGCGGCATCCTCGCACTGCTGCTGCGTGGCATGCCGTTCTCGGTGTCGGCGGCGGTCGGCTTCATCGCCGTCTCCGGCGTGGCCACGTTGAATGGCCTGGTGCTGATGCAGGCGATCCGCGAGCGCCTGGATGCCGGTGACGTGCCGCTGCAGGCGGCGATCAACGGTGCCTCCAGCCGCATCCGCGCGGTGCTGACCACGGCGCTGGTAGCGATCGTCGGCTTCATTCCGATGGCGATTGCCAGCGGTTCCGGCGCGGAGGTGCAGAAGCCGCTGGCGACGGTGGTGATCGGTGGCCTGATCACCGCCACCGTGCTGACCCTGCTGGTGCTGCCGACGTTTGCCGCGCGCGTGGCCAAGCCGCGGGCGGTCGGCTGAGGTTGGGGGTCGGAGCCCTTTCCACAGGAAAGGGATCCGACCCCGTGACAGGGTCGGATCCCCGCCCTTCGGGCGGGGCTCTGACCCGATCACACGACGGTCAGGCCTTCTTGCGTTCGGCGATGTAGGCCTGGATCTGCTGTTCCAGCACCGGCAGCGGTACCGAGCCCTGCTTGAGCAGGGTGTCGTGGAAGCCCTTGATGTCGAACTTGTCGCCCAGTTCTTTCTCGGCCTGCGCACGCAGGCGCACGATGGCGATCTCGCCCAGCTTGTAGCTCAGCGCCTGGCCCGGCCAGGAAATGTAGCGGTCCACTTCGGTGGTCACTTCATGCTCGCTCAGCGCGGTGTGGTCACGCAGGTAGGCCAGCGCCTGCTCGCGGGTCCAACCCTTGCTGTGCACGCCGGTGTCGATCACCAGGCGCGTGGCGCGCCACATCTCGTAGGTCAGGCGGCCGAAGTCCTCGTACGGGGTTTCATAGATGCCCATTTCCACGCCCAGCTTCTCGCAGTACAGCGCCCAGCCTTCGCCATAGGCGGAGATGTAGGCGTTGCGGCGGAACTCGGGCAGGTTCTTCTGCTCGGCGGCGATGGCGCCCTGCAGCGCGTGGCCCGGATCGGATTCATGCAGGGTCAACGCCGGCAGGTTGTACAGCGGGCGCGACGGCAGGTTGTAGGTGTTGAGCCAGTAGGTGCCCATGCCACCGCGGCCGGCGGTCCAGAACGGGGCGATGTCCGGCGGCACCGGCACGATGGTGAAGCGCGCGCGCGGCAACGTCATGTACTTGCCAAGCTGGCCGTCTGCGCGCTTGGAGATCCACGCGGCACGCGACAGCAGCTCTTCCGGCGTCTTCGCATAGAACTGCGGGTCGGTGCGCAGGAAGGTCAGGAACTCGGCGAAGCTGCCCTTGAACTTCACCTGCTTGATGATGTCGTTCATTTCCTTCTGGATGCGTGCCACTTCATCCAGGCCGATGCGGTGGATCTCGTCCGGCGACAGGTCCAGCGTGGTGTATTCGTGGATCTGCTGCTTGTAGTACGCCTTGCCGTCCGGCATCGCTTCGGCGGCCAGGGTGGTACGCGCCTGAGGCACGTATTCGTTGACGAAGAAGGTGCGCAGCTGCTGGAACGCGGGCACCACCTTGCCACTGATCGCTTCACGCGCCTGCGCCTGCAGCCTGGCCTGTTCTGCCGCCGGAACGGTGTTGGGCAGCTTCTTGAACGGCGCGTACAGCGGCGATTCGGTCGGGTCCTTCAACTCGGCGACGGTGGCGATGGACACTTCGCGGCCATCGAGCACCGCGCGCGGCACGCTGAAGCCGCGCTTCAGGCCGGCGCGCATGTTTTCGGTCTGCTGGCCGAAGTAACGCGGCACATCGTTCAGCCGTGCGATGTAGTTCTGGTAGTCCTGCACGGTCTTCATCTCGCGCCGCGCCATGAAGGACAGGTTGGACCAGAACGAGGAGTCGGCATTGAACGGCATCTCGTAGCCGCGCAGGCGCGTCTCTTCGGCCAGGTTGAATACCTGATCGCGGTAGATCGCGTAGTTGACCTGGTTGTCGGGCGACAGGGTCTTCGGATCGATCTTCTTCAGCGCGGCGAGGGTCTCGTCCCACACCTTCAGGCGCGCCTGCTGCGCGGCCGGGCCGACGTCGGGCATGCGGGTGGCATTGGCCGGGGCGTCTTCGTCCTCGCTGGCCTCGCCGCCGCCATCCTGGCGCCACTTCCATTCCTTCTCGTACAGCGCGCGGAAGGCGGCATCGGCGGGCGATTCGGTGGCCACGCTGGCCGGTGCGACGGTGGCGGGCGGCGCGGCCAGGGCCACAGCAGGGGCGGACAGGACGATCAGCAGGGCAACGGCAAGACGGGTTTTCACGAGCACAGGTTCCCGGGAAGGCAGACCCCGATGATGGCACCGCCCACGGCCCATGGCATGGGACGAAGGTCCTGCCTGCGCATTGGCTCCCCAGACCCAGCGCCGACCAAGGTCGGCATCTACTGGAGACCTAGTGGCTGGCCCTGTCCCGCTTCCAGCCCCGGTGCTTGATGTCCAGCTGCAGGCTGTACAGCGCGGTGAACGCCGGGAACAGGTTCTGCAGCACGCCCACCGAGTCCTGCTTGGCCGAGAACAGGAAGTAGCTCAGTGTCATCAGGCTGCCGACCACGCTCATGTACCAGAACAGCCGCGGGATCACCGGCTTGCCCGCACGCTTGGACGCGATGAACTGGACCAGCCAGCGGCCACCGAACATCAGCGCGCCGGTATAGCCGATCAGCTTCCAGCCGGTCACATGGAGGCCGGTCCAGTACAGCCAGGTCAGCGGGTGGTCGAGCCAGTGCAGTTCCAGGCCCATCACCGCTCTTCCACCGCGGTGCGCTTGCTGCGGGTGATCAGCCAGGCCACGCCGCGCAGGTCGCGGATGCCGACCAGCGCGCGACCGAGGTTGTTGTACTTGGAGACGCCGGCGGTGCGGTGGCGGTGGTTGACCGGCACGCTGGTGGTCTTCCAGCCGGCGCGCTGCATCAGCGCCGGCAGGTAGCGGTGCATGTGGTCGAAGTACGGCAGGTCGAGGAACGCGCTGCGCTCGAACAGCTTGATGCCGCAGCCGGTATCGGGCGTATCGTCGCGCAGCATGCGTGCACGGATGGCGTTGGCCCACTTGCTGGCCCAGCGCTTGCTGCCGCTGTCCTGGCGGTTGACCCGCCAGCCGGCGAACAGCTTCACCTGTGCCTCAGCTGCATCGCGCGCGGCCAGCAGCTTGGGAATGTCGGCCGGATCATTCTGCCCGTCGCCATCCAGGGTCGCGATCCACGGCGCACGTGCGTGCTTGACGCCGGTGCGCACGGCGGTGCTCTGCCCGCTCTGGTCCACGTGGTGCAGCACCCGCAGTTCCGGCGTAGTCGCCTTCAGGCCCTGCAGCACCGCCAGGGTGTCATCGCGCGAGTGGTCGTCGATGTAGACGATCTCGAACGGCAGCCGCCCACGCAGTGCAGCGGTGATTTCGGCAACCAGCGGGGCGACATTGTCGCGTTCGTTGAACACCGGGACGACAACGGAAAGCTCGGGTTGGCTCATAAGGCACTCGGCCAAAGGGGGACAAAGACCGCGCATTCTCCGAAGCCGAGGTTATCCGAAGATGAATCCGGCCGTGTGAGGATCCCTCCTCAGGCGCGATCGCCAAAATACTCGCGGCACCACTGCACGACGGGGGGCAACCCTTCTTCGATCGGAGTCACCGCATCGAAGCCGAATGCGTCATGGGCGCGCCGGGTATCGGCCATCGTGCGCACCATGTCGCCCGGCTGCATCGGCTTGTAGACCTTCTGCGCGGGGCGACCGGCGGCCTGCTCGATCACGCTGATGAAGCGCTCCAGCTCGACCGGCGTATGGTTGCCGAGGTTGAACACCCGGTGCGGTACCGGACCTTCGGCCGGATGCGCGAGCGCGCCGAGAATACCCGATACGATGTCGGAAACATGTGTGAAATCGCGCTGCATGCGGCCTTCGTTGAACACGTCGATCGGACGCCCGGCCAGCACCGCGCGCGAGAACAGCAGCGGCGCCATGTCCGGCCGGCCCCACGGGCCATACACGGTGAAGAAGCGCAGGCCGGTGGCATGCAGGCCGTACAGCTGCGCATAGGTGTAGGCCATCAGCTCGTTGGCCGCCTTGGTCGCCGCGTACAGCGAACGCGGCTGGTCCACGCGCTGGTCCTCGGAGAACGGCGGTGTGGCCGAGTCTCCGTAGACCGAGCTGCTGGACGCGTACACCAGGTGCTGCACGCCGCGGTGGCGGCACAGCTCGAGCATGTTGACGAAGCCGACCAGGTTGCTGTCGACGTAGGCGTGCGGGTTTTCCAGCGAATAGCGCACGCCGGCCTGCGCGGCCAGATGGATCACCGCGGTCGGCTTCACTTCGTCGAACAGTGCCGCCAAGCCCTGCTGGTCGGTCAGGTCCAGGGTGCGCAGGTCCAGCGCCGGGCACAGCGCTGCCACGCGATCGCGCTTGATCTGCGGGTCGTAGTAGTCGTTGAAGTTATCCAGGCCGACCACCGGCTGGCCGGCCTCCAGCAGCGCGCGGGCGGTGTAGGCACCGATGAAGCCGGCAGCGCCGGTGAGCAGGATGGTCATGGCAGTTGCCTGGGAATCAATGAATACAGGTGCAGAGGATACGCCGCAGACTCAGAACAGCCCGAAACGCTTCCTGGCCACGTTGGTGCGGCCGGGTTCGATCACATCCTGGATCTTCTTCGCATCGAAGCGGTCGAGCAGCGCCTCGGCGCCCTTCTTCAGCTTCAGGTCCATCTCTTCCGGATACAGCGGGACCAGGGTCATGAAGCTGATGGTCTTGCCGTCGTCCAGTTCCAGCGTGGCGAAGTCCTCCGGGGTCGTCACCGGCGGCAGCACGATGGCACCGTCGAAGCCCACGCCCGGCGCGTAGGGCTCGCTGGGATGGCCGTTGGGAATGGTGTGGCCGAAGCCCAGCCAGGTGTCGTACTCGTGCGGCAGCCGTGCCATGCCCTTCAGCAGTCGCACCGGCCAGTAGTTGCGCTCGTCCTCGAAGGCGTCCTGCGAGATCGGCCAGTCCGCCGGCAGGGTCACCATCAGTTCCATGTAACGCGGCACGTCTGCATCCACCTCGGCCGGTACGGTCATCGGCAGGTCGCTCATGCCGGAGGTGACCAGGCGCAGGTACGGACACTGGTCAGTGGCCGGTACCACGTGCACGTCGATGTGCACCAGGTCGGAGATGATCTCGTGGAAGACACCGGACACCGGACCCAGATGGCGCTCGATGTGGGCGCTGATCGCCTCGATGTGTGCTTCGCCCTGCGCGGGGCTGAAGTCTTTCTGGCGGCTGTGCACCATGATCGGGCTGCCGCCCGGGCTGACGTCGTCGAATGTGTTGCTCATGTCCTGCTCCCTGGATGAGTCCACGGACCGGAGAGCAGTGCATCCCCCGGCGCGCACGGCGGTGCGTTCCCTGTCACCTACAGGACGCGGCAGGAACAGGCCGCATCCCCTGGCGCTGCGCCGGGCTCAGCCCTGGCGCGTACGCAGTTTTTCCAGCACGCCGTCCAGGGTATCCAGGTCGGTGTAGTGGATGATCAGCTTGCCCTTGCCGCCCCGGCCGTGGCTGATCGCCACTTTGGCACCCAGCGCTTCGGACAGTTCGGTTTCCAGCGAGGCGATGTCGGCCTGCTGCACCTTCGGCGTGGCGACCGGGCGGTTGCTCGGCACCTTGCCGGCGGCGAAGGCCTGCGCACGGCGCTCGACCTCGCGCACCGACCAGCCTTCATCGGCCGCTTCCTGTGCCAGCTTGCCGGCCAGCTCGGGGGCCAGGGTCAGCAGCGCGCGGGCATGGCCCATTTCCAGGCGGCGGGTTTCCAGCAGCAGGCGGATCGCCACCGGCAGCTCCAGCAGGCGCAGCAGGTTGGACACCGCCGCGCGCGAGCGGCCGACGGCCTCGGCGGCCTCGGCATGGGTCAGGGTGAATTCGCTGATCAGGCGCTGCAGCGCCTCGGCTTCTTCCAGCGGGTTGAGGTCTTCGCGCTGGATGTTCTCGATCAGCGCCATCGCGATGACGGTGCGGTCTTCCAGCTCGCGCACCACCACCGGCACTTCGTCCAGCCCGGCCAGCTGCGAGGCGCGCCAGCGGCGCTCACCGGCAACGATTTCGTAGTTGCCCGCCGGCAGCTGGCGCACCAGGATCGGCTGGATCACGCCCTGCGACTTGATCGAGTCGGCCAGCTCGGACAGCTTGCCCTCGTCCATTTCGCGGCGCGGCTGGTACTTGCCCGGCTGCAGCTGGCCCACGGCCAGCTTGCGCAGCACTTCACCCGGCAGCGGCTCGATCACCGCGGTGGTGGCCTGCACCTGGCTTACCGCCCCCTTCGGGCCCAGCAGCGCATCCAGGCCACGGCCGAGGCCTCGCTTCTTGGCTGCCGGCTTGCTGCTGGTCATCAGACGGTCTCCACGGCCTTGGCGGCCTTGTTGCGTTCGTTGTTGCGGCGGATGATCTCGCCGGCCAGGCCCAGGTAGGCCACGCCACCGCGCGAGGCGCGGTCGTAGCCGACGATGCTCTGGCCATGGCTCGGCGCCTCGGCCAGGCGCACGTTGCGCGGCACGATGGTGCGGAACACGCGGTCGCCGAAGTGCTCGGTGAGCTCGGCCGAGACCGCGTTGGCCAGGTTGTTGCGCACATCGAACATGGTGCGCAGCACGCCTTCGATCTCCAGCGCCGGATTGAGGTTGGCGCGTAGCGCTTCGATGGTTTCCACCAGCGCGCTCAGGCCTTCCAGCGCGTAGTACTCGCACTGCATCGGCACGATCACCGAATCGGCGGCGGCCAGCGCATTGAGCGTCAGCAGCGACAGCGCCGGCGGGCAGTCGATCAGGATGTAGTCGTACTCGTCGCGGATCGGTGCCAGCGCGCGCTTCAGCCGCTGCTCGCGCTCGCTCTGCGCCATCAGCTGGATCTCGGCGGCGGTCAGGTCGATGTTGCCGGGCAGCAGGTCGTAGCCTTCGGCGGTCTGCACGCGCACTTCGGCGGCGCTGGACTCGCCCAGCAGCAGATCGTAGGTGGAAGCGGCCAGCTCACGCTTGTCCACGCCACTGCCCATGGTCGCGTTGCCCTGCGAATCCAGGTCGACCAACAGCACGCGCTTGGGTGCGTTGGCCAGGGAAGCGGCCAGGTTGACGGCGGTCGTGGTCTTGCCGACGCCACCCTTCTGGTTGGCGATGGCGATGATGCGGGCCATGCGGGTGTGCCTCGTCGACGTGTGCTGGGACCGGTCATTATGCGTACAACCGGCCCCTTGCGGAAATCGTGAATCGCCAACCCGTTGTTCCACAAAGGGCTGGCGGCGGGAATCAGGGGCCTGTAACGGTGACCAGATGGCGTTCGCCGGCCAGGCCGGGCACGCTCAGCGGGGTCACCTCACGCACCTGCCAGCCAGCCGGCAGGTCCGCGATCTCCTCATGCGGGTAGACGCCCTTCATGGCCAGCAGCACGCCGCCGGGGCGCAGCAGGTGGCCACCGACGCGGACGATGCCGGCCAGGGTGTCCATCGCGCGCGCGGTCAGCTGGTCGTAGCGGCCGGCCTCGTCCAGCGCCTCGGCGCGCGATTCGGCCACGCGGGCATTGTCCAGGCCGAGCTGGCGCACGGCCTCGCGCATGAAGCGCGCCTTCTTGCCGTTGCTTTCCACCAGGGTGACCTGCAGGCCCGGGCAGGCGATCGCCAGCGGGATGCCGGGCAGCCCGGGGCCGGTACCGAGGTCGGCCAGGCTGCCATCGGCCACGAACGGCTGCATCGCCAGCGAGTCGAGCAGGTGGCGGGTGACCATCTCCTGCGGGTCGCGGATGGCGGTGAGGTTGTAGGTGCCGTTCCAGCGGTGCAGCAGGGCCAGGTAGCGCAGCAGCGGCGGCGCCAGCGCGGCGTCCAGGCCCATGCTGGCCAGGCCCTGTTCCAGCGTGGCAGCCACGCTGGCGGGAAGTGGGTGTTCGCTCATGCAGGCATTATCGCCGGTTTTGCGTGCTGATTCCCCGCTTCAGTGCGGATACCAGGCCAATGCCGCACGGAACTGGCCGGTGGCCTGCCATTCGTGCAGGTGCCAGCGCGCGGCCTCGCCCAGTTCCGGGTCGCACCAGCGCAGGTGCAGGGCGCCATCGGCCCCCGGCGCCAGCTGCAGGCGGTGCAGGCCGAACGAGATGCCCTGTCCATGCGCCTTCAGGATGGCCTCCTTGATGCACCACACGCGGAAGAACCAGTGCTTGCGCCCGGCCTCGTCCAGGCTTTCCAGCCAGGCTACCTCCTCGGGGTGGAAGAAGCGCTGCACGATCTCCAGCAGGCGGGCCCGCGGCCGCAGCAGCTCCAGGTCCACGCCCAGCCGCACACCTTCGCCCAGCGCCACCAGCAGCACCTCGCCGCTGTGGCTCCAGCCGGTGCCGTAGTGGGCCAGTGCGCCGCTCAGTTCCGGCCGGCCCTTGTCATCGCGGACCAGCGGCAGCCTCTCCGGGTCGGCACCCAATGCCTGCGCCAGCACCTGCCGCGCCTGCGGTTCACCGCGGTGGCCCGGCACGTGCGGGCGGCGCCAGACCGTCACCGGGCCGAAGCGCCACGGGCCATCGAGGGTGGCTGGCAGGCTCATCCGCACGCGCCCATCACGCAATTCCACGACGGGTTCACAGCCCTGCGCGTCAACTGGTCACAGTTCCCCACCGGAGGTTCGATCATGGGCATCATCATCTGGCTGATCGTCGGCGGCATCGTAGGCTGGCTGGCCAGCATCATCATGAAGCGCGATGCCCAGCAGGGCATCATCCTCAACATCGTGGTCGGCATTGTCGGCGCGCTGATTTCCGGCTGGCTGTTCGGCGGCGGCATCAACGAAGCGATCACCATCCGCACCTTCCTGTTCTCGCTGATCGGTGCGGTGATCCTGCTGGCGATCGTCAACCTGTTCACCCGCAAGAGCATACGGTGATCTGAGGGTAGTGTCGGCCACCGGCCGGCAGACCTTCCAGAACGGGCCCGGCAATCGTCGGGCCCCGTTCGTTCAACCCAACTGCACCCACGCCGGCGCATGGTCGCTCGGGCGTTCCCAGGTACGCGGTTCGCGGTCGATGCCCGAGGCCACCGCACTGCCCTTCAGCGCGTCGGAGACCAGGGTCAGGTCGATGCGCAGGCCCAGGTTGCGGCGGAAACCGGCGGCGCGGTAATCCCACCAGCTGAAGGTGCCCGCCTCGTCATTGTGCAGGCGGAAGCCATCGTGCAGGCCCAGCTGCAGCAGCTTGTTCAATGCGCCGCGCTCGGCGGTGGAGGTCAGGATGTGGTTTTCGTTCCACACCTCCGGGTCGTGCACATCGCGCGCGTCCGGGGCGATGTTGAAGTCGCCCATCACGATCAGCTTCGGGTGCCGCTGCAGTTCTTCTGCGATCCAGGCATGCACCGCGTCCAGCCAGCGCAGCTTGTAGTCGTACTTGTCGGTGCCGATGTCCTGGCCGTTGACCACGTACAGGTTGATCACCCGCAGGTCGCCGAAGGTGCCGGCGATGACGCGCTTCTGCTCGTCCTCGAAGCCGGGAATGCCGATCTGCACGTCCTGCGCCGGCTCACGCGACAGCAGCGCCACGCCGTTGTAGGTCTTCTGGCCGGCGAACACGCTGCGGTAACCCGCGGCGATCAGCGCCGAATCGGGGAACTTGTGGTCCTCCAGCTTGGTTTCCTGGATACCGACGATGTCCGGGCCGAAATCCTTGAGCCACTGCTCCAGGTGCGGCAGGCGGACATTGAGCGAATTGACGTTCCACGAGGCGATCTTCATGGGCGCATTCTACCCGGGTGGGCGGGATGGGGGTCGGCCCGGATTCCCGTGTAGAGCCGAGCCCACGCTCGGCTGCTTCTGCCTGGACCAGCCAAGAGCAGCCGAGCATGGGCTCGGCTCTACGGGAATGCGTCACCGGAATGGCTTCACCGCAACAGCAACCTCAACAACCCGGCAATCTTCGAATACGGTGGCCGCAGCCTATCACTGGCCGACCAGCGCGACTGCCACAACACCGGCAGCAGCTTGCTCATGGCATCGAACCCGGCCTGCCCGTGGTACGCGCCCATGCCGCTGGCCCCCACCCCGCCAAACGGCAGGCCATCGGCGGCGAAGTGCAGCAGCGTGTCATTCACTGTCACCCCGCCGGCCACCACCTGACCGAGGATGCGCTCCACCGTCGCCGTGTCGTGGCTGAAGGGATACAGCGCCAGGGGCCGGTCACGCGACAGCACGTCGGCCAGCGCAGCATCCAGATCCGGGTAGGCCCGCACCGGCAGGATCGGCCCGAAGATCTCCTCGCGCATCAGATCCAGGTCGTCCGGCGGGTCCAGCACCACGGTCGGCACCAGCAGGCGCTCGCGGTCGGCGCGTGCCTCATCCACCTGCGCCAACGGAATCACTGGCACACCGCGTTCGCGCGCCTGCGCCAGATAGCCCTGCAGGCGCCGGTACTGGCCTTCGTTGATGATGCGCGTGTAGTCGTCGGCGTGGTTGAAATCACCATAACGTTCGCGCACCTGCTGCTGCAGCGCCTGTACGAACTCGCGCTGGCGAACGGTATCGATCAGCACATAATCCGGCGCGATGCAGGTCTGGCCCGCGTTGAACCACTTGCCGGTGGCCAGCCGCGCGGCGGCTTTGTCCAGCGGGAAATCGCGGCAGACGATGGCCGGCGACTTGCCGCCCAGTTCCAGCGTGACCGGCACCAGATGCTCGGCGGCGGCGGCCATCACCTTGCGGCCCACGGCCGTCGAGCCGGTGAACAGCAGATGGTCCAGCGGCAGCGACGACACCGCTGCGGCCACGTCCGCGCCACCCTGCACCACCGCCACCCGATCGGGCGGGAACACGCTGGCCAGCAGGTCGGCCAGGAACGCGCTGGTGCGCGGCGTGTGTTCGGAGGGCTTCAGCAGCACGTGGTTGCCCGCCGCGATGGCCGTGGCCAGCGGCACCAGTGCCAGCGTCACCGGGTAGTTCCACGGCGAGATCACCCCGACCACGCCCAGCGGCGTCGGCCGCAGCTGTGCGCGGGCCGGCCACAGTCGCCAGCCCGCACCCACCCGCTGCGGTTTCGACCAGCGCCGCAGGTTGCGGCGCAGGTGGTCGATGGCCGACAGCACGCTCATACCATCGGCCAGCTTCGATTCGACGTGGGCGCGATGGCCGAAGTCCTCGGCGATGGCCTGGGCCATCTCGTCCAGACGCGGCTTCAGCGCCTCGCGCAGGCGGCGCAGGTCGGCTTCGCGCTGGTCCAGCGACGGGCGCTGCGACTGCCAGGCGCTGCGCAGGGTGTGCAGGATGGCGGGGAGCCCGGCCGGCGGAATGGTGGTCATGCCGCGACTATACGGCGTGCGGCACGTCTCGATGGGGTCAGAACCATTTCGCGTGCGAAAGGGTTCTGACCCCGGGCGCGAGATGGCGTGTGGCTTCGGATGCTTGTCAACCGCGATGACGGCATTGAACGCTTTCTGTTCGCGTCTGCGGAATTTTGTGCCGCGCGTTACGCGGTCGCCGAGCATGGCTCGGCGCTACGGGGAAACGAAAAGGCCGTGGTCTGCACCACGGCCCCTGAAACCCGGTGGGGGGCGCCCCCGGGGGGGGGCCCCGGGGAATTTGTGGGTGTTAACAACAATGGCGGTGTCCCGCACCCCGCCCCCTGACCCCGGGGGGTGCCCGAGGGTGGGACGCCACGCCGGTTATTTGGTGATGTCCACGTCCTTGGTCTCGCGCAGGAACAGGCCACCAATCACCACCGACATCAGCGCGATGATGATCGGGTACCACAGGCCGTAGTACAGGTTGCCGGTACCGGCCACCAGCGCGAAGGAGATCGCCGGCAGGAAGCCACCGAACCAGCCGTTGCCGATGTGGTAGGGCAGCGACATCGAGGTGTAGCGGATGCGGGTCGGGAACAGCTCGACCAGGTAGGCGGCGATCGGGCCGTAGACCATGGTCACGTACAGCACCAGCAGCCACAGCATGAAGATGGTGCCGGCGATGTTGATGCGGGCGCCATCGGCCTTGGCCGGGTAGCCGGCGGTGGTCAGGGCGGTCTTCAGTTCCGCACCGAACGCATCGGCCTTGGCCTTGCCGTCTTCCTTGGTCAGGCCGGCGGCCTCATACGAGGTGACGCTGGCGCTGCCCACGTTCACCATCGCCAGCGAACCGGCGGCGGCGGGCTGCACGTCGTACGGCACACCTGCCTTGGTCAGCGCGGCGGTGGCCACGTCGCAGGAGCTGGTGAACTTGCGCAGGCCGACCGGATCGAACTGGAACGAGCAGGTGTTCGGATCGGCCACGACCAGGGCCGGCGAGCTGCTGCGGGCTTCTTCGATGGCCGGGTTGGCGAAGTGGGTCAGGCCCTTGAAGATCGGGATGTAGGTAACAGCCGCCAGCAGGCAGCCGGCCAGGATGATCTTCTTGCGGCCGATGCGGTCGGACAGCCAGCCGAAGAAGATGAAGAACGGCACACCAAGCGCCAGCGCGGCCGCGATCAGCAGGTAGGAGGTGGTGGCATCGACCTTCAGCATGCTGCTGAGGAAGAACAGCGCGTAGAACTGGCCGCCATACCAGACCACCGCCTGGCCCGCCGCCGCACCGAGCAGGACCAGCAGCATCAGCTTCAGGTTGCCGCCCTTCAGGCTGTCACGGAACGGGGTCTTGGAACCCTTGCCCTCGGACTTCATCTGCTGGAACAGCGGCGATTCGCTCAGCTGCAGGCGGATCCACACGGACACGCCCAGCAGCAGGATCGAGACCAGGAACGGAATGCGCCAGCCCCAGGCTTCGAAGGCTTCGTTGCCCAAGAAGTAGCGGCAGGCCAGGATGATCAGCAGCGACATGAACAGGCCGAGCGTGGCGGTGCACTGGATGAAGCTGGTGTACAGGCCGCGCTTGTCGTCCGGCGCGTGCTCGGCCACGTAGGTGGCGGCACCGCCGTACTCGCCGCCCATCGCCAGGCCTTGGGCCAGGCGCAGGATGATCAGGATCACCGGCGCGGCGAAACCGATCGAAGCGTAGTTGGGCAGCACGCCGACCAGGAAGGTCGAGATGCCCATGATCAGGATGGTGACCAGGAAGGTGTACTTGCGGCCGATGCGGTCGCCGAGGCTGCCGAAGAAGGCCGCGCCGAACGGACGCACGAAGAAGCCGGCGGCAAACGCCAGCAGGGCGAAGATCATGCCCGTGGTTTCATTGACGCCACTGAAGAACTGCTTGGCGATGATGGCTGCGAGCGAGCCGTACAGGAAGAAGTCATACCACTCGAAGACCGTACCGAGGCTCGAGGCGAAGATGACCTTCTTGTGGCCCTGGGTCAGGGTGCCCGCTTTGTGTGCGGTGCTGGGTGTGCTGGACATGGGACGCTTTCCCTCTGTGGATGCCGACCTGGGTCGGTGGGTGCCGACCGTTGGTCGGCACTCAATTCGGTAGGTGCCGGCCGTTGGCCGGCACGCTCTTAGAAGCTGTACTTCGTGGTGAACTGCAACCGGGTGATGTCACCCTTGTTGCCGTTCTCCACCTCGCGACGGCCGTACATCAACTCCGCGCCGATATCGACCTTGGGCAGCGGCGAATAGAAGATGTTGCCGCGGATGCTCTGCACGCTCTTGGTCACCAGCGGGCCGAGGATGCTGTCGTTGTCGTAGTCGCTGCGCGCGTAGATCAGGTTGGTGCGCAACTTCGGCGAGAACGCATGCCGCCAGCCCACGTAGCCGGCAAGCACGCCGGTCGGGTTGAGCTCGTCGCGGGCCACGTCATAGGCACTGTCGGCGGTGATGCCCAGGCCGATGTAGCGGGCGATGCCTTCGCCGCCGGTCAGCTGGTAGTGCAGCGAATCACTGTCACCCATCACCCACTTGCCGCCCAGGGTCAGGCCACCGGCCACCTTGTCGGCCTTGGCGCCGGTGGCCTGGTTGTCGACCTTCAGCTGACGGACGATGCCGCCGACACCGAAGGTGCCCCAATCACCCTTCCAGCCATAGCGCAGGGTCAGATCGGGCAGGCTGCCACGGTCGGAGTTGGCGCTGGCGTTGGTCCATGCCCCGGTGACCGGGTTGCGGGTACCGGTGAGGGTGGTGGTTTCCGGGTTTTCCAGCGCGACGCTGAAGCCGCCTTGGGTGTAGCGCACCTGGGCCTGGCGCACGAAGATCACGCCGTCGGTGGGGCCGACGAAGTCGACCGCTTCCGGCAGTGCGGCCGCGTCCATGAAGTTGGACCAGGTCTGGCCGGCCATCCAGTTGTTCCAGTACATGTAGGCGTGACGCAGGGTCACACCGTAGGTATTGGTGGCGGTCTGGTTGCCCAGTGAATTGCCGAAGAAGTCCATCTCGAAGAACGCACCGGCCTTGTTGCCCGATTCGCTCACGTTGTCGATGCCCAGGTTGAAGCGCGAGAACTTGGCGTGGGCATTGAAGTCGGTGCCCGAACGCTTGCCGCTGCCGCCAGCGCCTTCCACCGGGGTCTGGCCCGGCAGGTACAGCGAGCGGCCGGTGGCGTCGTCGGCCAGCTGGCCATCGCTGGTCTGGGTGGCCAGGAAGTCGGCCTTGATGAAGCCGCCGATCTTGACCGTGGTGCCCGGCGCCGCGCCCGGGGTGATGGTGGTGACCTGGATCGGCTGCTTGCCGGCCGGCACCTGTGCGACCGGCTTCTGCTCGGCCTGCACCGTGCGGACTTCGGTTACGGCCTGCTGGGTCTGGCTGATCTGGGTCTGTTGTTGTTGCTGCGAAGACAGCAGCAGCTGGACCTGGCGTTCCAGTTCGGCAACGCGTGCTTCCAGCGCCTTCTCTTTGGCGGTCTCTGCGAACGCCATGCCCGGTGCGACCAGGGCGACCAACAGGCAGGCCGCCAAAGGTGTGCGCACGGCTTTCAACGTACGGTGGCTCATGTTGCCCTCTCTCCCAAGTGGCAAGGTGATGCCGCGCGTGGGGCACGGTCGAGCCGAGACTGCGGGGCGATTATGTATAGCGGCTATTCGCCATTGGTCGAACCCGGCCCTGCTGGGCGCTCACTTTCGACCATGGTCTAACCAGAGTGGTGACGCGACCGGGGGTGGATGGGGCAAACTGAGGGGGATCGGTCGCTGCGATGCTGCGACCGCACACACAAAGTCAACGTGCAAGTGAGGGTGCCATGGCTGATATCTACCCCGTCGATCCGCAGTTCGCCGCCAAGGCACGCATCGACAAGACGTCGTACCAACAGCAGTACCAGGCTTCGGTGACCGACCCGGATGGTTTCTGGGGCAAGGCGGCAGAGCGCCTGCAGTGGATGCGCAAGCCGACGAAGATCAGGAACGTCAGCTACGACCTGTCCGACTTCCACATCAAGTGGTTCGAAGATGGCGAACTCAATGCCAGCGTGAACTGCCTGGATCGCCAGCTGGAAACGCGCGGCGACAAGACCGCCCTGCTGTTCGAGCCGGACGGCCCGGATGCATCGGCCCAGCACGTGACCTATCGCGAGCTGTACGAGCGCACCTGCCGCCTCGGCAACGCGCTGCGCAACCTGGGCGTCAAGAAGGGCGACCGGGTCACCATCTACCTGCCGATGATCGTCGACGCCGCGGTGGCCATGCTGGCCTGCGCGCGCATCGGTGCGATCCACTCGGTGGTGTTCGGTGGCTTCGCGCCGAACTCGATTGCCGACCGCGTCAGCGACTGCCAGAGCAAGCTGATCATCACCGCCGACGAGGGCCTGCGCGGTGGCCGCAGGATTCCGCTGAAGGCCAACGTCGATGCCGCGCTGAAGCTGCCCGGCACCAATACCGTGGAAACAGTGCTGGTGGTGCGCCACACCGGCGGCGCGGTGGACATGCAGGCGCCGCGCGACCGCTGGTTCCACGATGTGGTGGACAGCCAGCCGGCCAGCTGCGAGCCGGAACGCATGAACGCCGAAGACCCGCTGTTCATCCTCTACACCTCCGGTTCCACCGGCAAGCCGAAGGGCGTGCTGCACACCACCGGCGGTTACCTGCTGTACGCGGCCTACACCCATGAAGCGGTGTTCGACCTGCGCGAGGACGACATCTACTGGTGCACCGCCGACGTCGGCTGGGTCACCGGCCACAGCTACATCGTGTACGGTCCGCTGGCCAACGGCGCGACCTCGCTGATGTTCGAAGGCGTGCCCAACTACCCGGATACCTCGCGCTTCTGGAACGTCATCGACAAGCACAAGGTGAGCATCTTCTACACCGCCCCGACCGCCATCCGTGCGCTGATGCGCGAGGGCGAGGAGCCGGTGAAGAAGACCTCCCGCGCGTCGCTGCGCCTGCTCGGTAGCGTGGGCGAACCCATCAATCCGGAAGCCTGGCGCTGGTACTACGAGGTGGTCGGCGACAGCCGCTGCCCGATCGTCGATACCTGGTGGCAGACCGAAACCGGCGGCATCCTGATCTCGCCGCTGGCCGGTGCGATGGACCTCAAGCCGGGTTCGGCCACCCTGCCCTTCTTCGGCGTGCAGCCGGCGCTGGTCAATGCCGATGGCGAGATCCAGGACGGCCCGACCGAGGGCAACCTGATCATCCGTGATTCCTGGCCAGGCCAGATGCGTACGGTGTACGGCGACCACCAGCGTTTCATCGATACGTATTTCCGCACCTACCCGGGCAGCTACTTCACCGGTGACGGTTGCCGCCGCGACGAAGACGGCTATTACTGGATCACCGGCCGCGTTGACGACGTGATCAATGTGTCCGGCCACCGCATCGGCACCGCCGAAGTGGAAAGCGCGCTGGTCTCGCATCCGAAGGTGGCCGAAGCCGCCGTGGTCGGCTTCCCGCACGACGTGAAGGGCCAGGGCATCTATGCCTACGTCACCCTGGTGGCCGAGGAAGCGCCCAGCGACGAGCTGCAGAAGGAACTGGTCGCCTGGGTGCGCAAGGAAATCGGCCCGATCGCTACGCCGGACCACCTGCAGTGGGCACCGGGCCTGCCGAAGACCCGCTCGGGCAAGATCATGCGCCGCATCCTGCGCAAGATCGCCGAGAACGCGCCGGACCAGCTCGGCGACACCTCGACCCTGGCCGATCCGTCGGTGGTGGCGTCGCTGGTGGACGAGCGCAAGGTGCGCTGATGGCGTGACTGCAGGCGCAGGACGCGCCAGGGACGTGGCCGGGAGGAGGGACCCGGCCGTGTCCGACCCGTCCTGCACCTGCCATCACGTCGCTCTTTTTCCTGATCGATAAGCTCGACCCATGACCACCCTCCTGATTGCCGATGACCACCCGCTGTTCCGCGAAGCCCTGCGTGGGGCGGTGCAGCGGGTCATCCCGGGCGTACAACTGTTCGAGGCCGACAGCGTGGAAGCACTGTACGCGCTGGCCGATCAGCACAACGACGCCGACCTGGTCCTGATGGACCTCAACATGCCGGGTGCGCAGGGCTTCAACGCACTCGTGCACATGCGCTCACTGCACCCCCAGCTGCCGGTGGTGGTGGTGTCCGCGCGCGAAGAGGCCACGGTGATGCGCCGCGCGCTCGACCACGGTGCGCTCGGCTTCATTCCCAAATCGGCCGACTCGGACACCATCGGCCATGCACTCGCCACCATCCTCGATGGCGAGACCTGGGCACCGCCGGAAGCGCACAACGTGCCGCCCACCGGCAGCGAAGAACGCGAAGTCGGCCAGCGCCTGCGCGAGCTGACCCCGCAGCAGTTCCGCGTCCTGCAGATGCTCGGCGCCGGTCGCTTGAACAAGCAGATCGCCTACGACCTCAACGTCTCCGAAGCAACGATCAAGGCCCACGTCACCGCCATCCTGCGCAAGCTCGGCGTGACCAACCGCACCCAGGCCGTGCTGATGGCCGGCAAGCTGGCCATCGACGACGACGCCATCGTGCTGCCGCCGGAAGAAGACTGATTGTGACCGACTATGGAGCCGAGCTTGGGCTCGGCTCTACAGACGTCATGATGCCCCTGTAGAGCCGAGCCCACGCTCGGCTGCTCTTTGCCTCAATACCAATCACTCCTCAAGCGGCCATCGGCTCCACGCATAGGGATACTCCCCGATGCACGAGGCCAGCCCAGCACGCACGGGATTGGCCGCGATGTACATCGCCTGCGTGCGCAGGCATTCATCGCTGCGCAGCGCGTGGTCGTAGTATCCCGGCTGCCAGATCGGCGCGTTGGCATCAATGCACTTGCCGATGGATCTTCCACTCCTGGACTTCAGGATCTGCATGCAGCCGGCCAGCGTGCCGGTACGTAGTTCGAACAGCCAATGCAGGTGGTCCGGCATGACCACCCAAGCGAGGGATAAGGTCCGACCGGTCCGCTCAACGGTGCGCAATGCCTCTATCAACAGCTCAACGTTGGCCTTGTCACTGAACCAGGGGCGACGCGCATGCGTCACCGTGGTAAGCGCATAGACATTGCCGGTATGCGACCAGCGACCATAACGGAGTGCGGGACTGGCCATACGGAAAGACTACGGCGTAGCAGAGGATCTCTACATCAGCAAAATGCCGCGCTGCATGTCGGCCATTGCCCCAACGTAGAGCCGAGCCCATGCTCGGCTGCTTCAGGCACAAGCCGAGCATGGGCTCGGCTCTACAGGTACACCTGCTTACCCCACGCCGTGCAGGTGTTCGTACAGGATCGTCGCGCCGATGATCACCAGGATCACGCCACCGATGATCTCGGCGCGCTTGCCGACCATGCTGCCCAGCACGCGGCCGAGCATGATGCCGACGGTAACCATGGTCAGCGTGCACAGGCCGATGACCGCAGCCATCACGCCGATATGCACGTCCATGAAGGCCAGGCCGATACCCACCGCCATCGCGTCGATGCTGGTGGCGAAACCGGTCAACGCCAGCTTCCAGAAGCCGTGATGCTGCGAAGGATCTTCGTATTCCTCGGCGCTGTCCGGACGCAGGCCGTTGTAGATCATGTGGATGCCCAGCGCACCGAGCAGGCCGAAGGCGATCCAGTGGTCGAACGCTTCCACGTACTGCAGGGCGGCACGGCCGAGCAACCAGCCGATGATCGGTGTAATCGCCTCGATGACGCCGAAGATGATGCCGGCGCGCAGCGCATCGCGGAACACCGGCTTGCGCATGGCCGCACCCTTGCCGATCGCCGCGGCGAAGGCATCGGTGGACATGGCAAAGCCGATCAGGAGGATCGAAATGGGGGACATTGGCGGCTGCTGAGGTCGGGCAAGGACGGACGCACGGCTCGCGCTCGCGCCCAACCTGACGTTGCGCGCGCGGGCCGCTGGTCTCGCCAACCATCATGGTTGTCCACGCCACGGCGCACTGGCCGAGTATGTTGACGTGGACGATTCCTGCGAAGGAATCCGGCTACTCCCCAAGGGGACGCGCAGCTTAGCACCGCGATTCGCGCATGGCGCATTTGCAGCGAAACGCGCAGGCAGGGCTGGTTTGTATAGCGATGGCTATATCAGCCCCGCACTGCGTGCGGGAGCCGAGCGTGGGCTCGGCTCTACAGTTGCCCGTCAGGCGTCGCTGTTGCCGGCATCGCGCAGCGCGCCCAGGAAGGCGCGCAGCGAGGCCGGCTTGATCGGCTTGGTCAGCACGCGGTAGCCGCGTTCGCGCGCCATCCGCTTCAACTCGTCGCGACCATCGGCGGTCAGCAGCGCTCCGGGCAACGGGTAGCCCGCAGCCTCGCGAAGTGCCACCAGCGCATCCAGGCCATCCATGCGGTCGTGCAGGTGGTAGTCCACCAGCATCACCTGCGGGCGCTCGGCAATCTTCTCCAGCGCCTGGTCGACGGTGGCAGCGGTGATCACCTGCACCTGCCAACGGCCAAGCAATGCGCGCATGCCGTCCAGGATCTCTTCGTCGTTGTCCACGCACAGTACGCGCAGGCCGGCCAGCGAATCGCTGCGCACCGGTGCGGCCACCGCCTGTACCGGCGTGGCCAGCTCGGTGTAACCCGGCAACGGCGCCACACGCGGCAGGATGATCGAGAACATCGAGCCGCTGCCGACGCGGCTGCGCGCATTGAGGCGATGGTCAAGCAGGCGCGAGATGCGCTGGCAGATCGACAAGCCCAGCCCCAGACCCTGCTCGCCCCAGTCGAACGGCTGCTGGTAGCGGTGGAACTCGTCGAAGATCTGCCGCATATGGTGCTCGGGAATGCCGGGTCCGGTATCCCATACCTGCAGCTCCACCTCATCGCCACGATGGCGCACCGCCAGCACGATGCGCCCCTGACGGGTGTAGCGCAACGCGTTGGCCAGGAAATTCTGCAGCACGCGGCGCAGCAGGCGGCGGTCACTGCGTACCCACGCCGGGCGCGCGAACAGGTCCAGGCGCAGGCCACGACCTGCAGCCACCGGCGTGTACTGCGCCGCCAGTTCGCGCATCAACGCACTCACGTCGAACTCGCCGATGACCGGGTGCAGGCCACCGGCATCCAGCCGCGACACGTCCAGCAGGCCATCCAGCAGTTCTTCGGCCGCGCGCAGCGACGCATCCACGCGTTCGGCCAGGTGCTTCTGTTCGTCGCTCACGTGGTCGCTGTCGCGCAGCGCCGAAGCGAACAGGCGCGCGGCGTTCAACGGCTGCAGCACGTCGTGGCTGATCGCCGCCAGGAACCGCGTCTTCGACTGCTGCGCGACCTCGGCCTCGTGCGAGCGCTCGGCCACGCGCTGTTCCAGCGTCTCGTTGGCTTCCAGCAGTGCTTTTTCCGCGTGCTTGTAGTCGGTGATGTCGTTGTAGCTGGTCACGTAACCGCCGCCGGGCAGCGCCTGCCCACGCATCTCGATCACCTTGCCGTCGCTGCGGGTGCGCTCGAACACGTGCGGTGAACCGGCACGCATGTAGCCGATGCGGCGATTGATCTGCACCTCGATATCGCCCTCGCCCAATTCGCCGCGCTCGGCGTTGTAGCGGATCAGGTCGGCCACCGGGCGGCCCACATAGAGCATGCCGTCGGGGTAGCCGAACATGTCCTGGTAGCGACGGTTCCATGCGGTCAGGCGCATGTCTGGATCGACCACGCTGACACCGGCGCTGATGTTCTCCAGCGTGGTCGACAGGATCTCGCGGTTGAAGCGCAGCTCCTGCCCCGCTTCGTCCAGCACTGCCACCACTTCACCCAGGTCCATGCCCGAGCCACGCAGCAGGCTGGTCAGCAGCAGGCGCGCCGATGCCGCGCCAATCGACGCGGCCAGCAGGCGTTCGGTGAACTGCACCCACGGCCGGTCGGCGGGCGCCGAGGATTGCAGTTCACGGCCCAGTGACTGCGCCTGCTCGAAGAACGAGCGCCGCGCATGGCGCTCGCCGACCACGCGCGAGGCCAGCGCCAGCAGATCGCCCACATGCACGTGACCCGGCCAACCGCCGGCCACCGACGGGCGTTCGGCATACGGGTCGAGGAACGGTGCGGCGCGCAGGCGCTCGTCGACACCGGGTCGCCAGCGTGCGGACACCAGCATCATCGTCGCCGCGTTGACCAGCAGCGACCAGAACGTGCCATGGGTCAACGGGTCCCAGCCGGTCATGCCGAACAGCTGTTGCGGGCGCAGCCACTCGATGCCGAACGGGCCGTGCTGCACCCAGCCAGCATCAACCCAGCCGGCCATGGTCATCGCCGGCAGCAGCAGGGTGTACAGCCAGGTGGCGAAGCCCAGCAGCATGCCTACCTCGACGCCGCGACGGCTGGCACCGCGCCAGTACAGGCCGCCGATCAGGCCCGGTGCGAACTGCGCCACTGCAGCGAACGCCATCAGGCCGTACGACGCCAGCGTGCTGTCGTTGCTGCTGGTGCGGTAGTAGCTGTAGGCCATCAGCGCCAGCAGCAGGATCGCCAGGCGACGGATCCACAGCACGCGCGAGGCGACATCGGCCGCTTCCTGGTGGTCGCCACTGCGGCGCAGCAGCACCGGCATCACCAGGTCGTTGCTGACCATGGTCGCCAGTGCGATGGAGGACACGATGACCATGCCGGTGGCGGCCGAGAAGCCGCCCACATAGGCGATCAGCGCCAGCGCGTTGCGGCCTTCGGCCAGCGGCAGCGCCAGCACCATCGAATCGTCGGCAACGCTGCCGCCGGTGCCGAACAGGGTGACGCCGGCGGTGGCGATCGGCAGCACCATGCCCGAGATCAGCACCAGATAGCCACCGAACATCCAGCGCGCGCGGCGCACATCGCGCACGTCACCGCACTCGACCACCGCCACATGGAACTGGCGCGGCAAGCAGATGATGGCCAGGAAACTCAGCAGGGTCTGCGAAATGAATCCCACCGGCGGCAGGCCGGTGAACAGCGTATGCACCGACTCGACCACCGCGTCGGTGCGGTTGCTCAGCCACAGGTAGGCGAACAAGCCCACTGCCACCATCGCCAGCAGCTTGATCACCGATTCGAAGGCGATCGCCAGCATCATGCCGTGGTGGTGCTCGGTGGCATCGACCTGGCGGGTGCCGAACAGGGTGGCGAACAGCGCCATCAGCAGCGCCACGTACAGCGCCGGATCGGTGAAGAAGCCGGTCGGGCCGGTGTTGCCGGTCAGCACCTGCAGGCTCATCGCCACGGCTTTGTACTGCAGCGCCAGGTACGGAATGATGCCGATCAGCGCGATGATCGCTACCAGCGCCGCCAGCCGCCGCGAGCGGCCAAAGCGCGAGGAGATGAAATCGGCGATGGAGACCACGTTCTGGCTGCGCGCGATCAGCGCCAGGCGCTCGATGATGCGCCAGCCGAACAGCAGCAGCAGCAACGGGCCGATGTAGATCGGCAGGTAGCCGATGCCGTTGCGCACGGCGGTGCCGACCGCGCCGTAGAAGGTCCACGACGAGCAGTACACCGCCAACGCCAGGCTGTAGACCACCGGCCGCAGCCACGGCCGGTCGGGATACATCGGCCGGCGGTCACCCCACCACGCCACGCCGAACAGCAGTGCGGCATAGGCAACCGAGACCAGCAGCAGGATCCAGCTGGAGACCACGCGTGCGTTTCCCTCAGGGCAGGGGCCAGTAGATCACGACCGTTGGTCGTGAGGGTAGGTCATGGCGGTGGGGCACGACCGTTGGTCGTGACGGAGGCATCCATGCCCACCAACGGTGGGCACCCACCAGGAAGCGGTGGGCACCTGCCAGGCACCGGCGTTATTGGGCCGGTACGCCCATTTCCTTCAGCAGCTCGGGGGCCGGGTAGACCTTGGCCAGCAGCCAGCGCAGGTAGCGCATGTCCACGTGCACGGCGCGCTTGTAGCGCGGGTCGAACCACCAGCTGGCGCTGACCGATTCCCAGTTGCTGTCGAAGTTCAGGCCGATCAGTTCGCCCTTGGCGTTGAGCACCGGCGAGCCGGAGTTGCCGCCGGTGGTGTCCAGGTTGGTCAGGAAGTTGACCGTCTGGGTCTTCAGCGCCGGGTCGGCGGTGCTACCGAAATCACCCTTGGCGATCGCCGCCAGCAGCGGCTTGGGTGCATCGAACGGGTAGGCGTTGGTGTTCTTCTCGACGATGCCGGCCACGGTGGTCACCGGCGAATAGGTCACGCCATCACGCGGGTGCAGCGCCTCGACCTTGCCATAGCTGATGCGCAGCGTGCGGTTGGCATCCGGGTACACCGCGCGGCCCTGCTTGGCACGCCAGGCGAACAGCGCCTGCATGTAGGCCGGGCGCAGGCGCAGCTGCTCGCCTTCACGGGTCTTGCTCTCGTTCTCGATGCGCAGCTGCGCGGCCACCAGCGGGCCGGCCACGGCGATCAGCGGATCGGCGGCAAGTGCCTTGCCTTCGCGGGCGGCGGCGAAACGGGACAGGCGCTGCGCCTCGTCACCCAGCTGGGTGCCGGCGTAGAGGGTGTCCAGCGCCTTGGACAGCTGGGCCGGGGTACGGCCGAAGGCGGCGTCGAACTCGGCCACGCGCTGCGCGTCCGGCAGCTGCTGGTAACGGGTCAGCAGGGTGGTCAGCAGCGCCTTCTCGACCTCCGGCGCGTAACGGCGCTGGACCTGCTTGAGCACGCCTTCGATCATCGCCTGGTCGCGCTGCTGGAAACCGCTCTCGCGCTGCGCGTCCGGCTTGGCCGATTCAATGCGCAGGCGCTCAAGCAGCAGTGCCGAGCGCAGCAGCTGGCTCTGCGCGGCCATCTGGTCCAGCAGCAGGTCACGCTCGCCCACCGCCGCACCCTGCGACAGGTTGGTCAGCAGCGCCTTGATGTCGCCCTGGTACTTGCGGTCGGTGGCAGCCAGCATCGCCGTCTCATCGGCGGCACGCTGGGCCTTGGCATCGCTGCGCAGCAGGCCTTCCAGCTCGCCGGCGGCGCGCTTGCGGTTGTTCTTCAGCGACTGCAGCTGCGAGGCGTAGCGGGTGCGCGCCTGCGCGTCCTTGGCACTGGCGGCCTCGATGGTGTCGATCATCTGCTGGAACACCGACACGCGGCGCGGCAGCACGGTATCGATCTGGCCGGCGAATTCAGCGGCGGTGCGATGGCGGTAGGTGATGCCCGGGTAACCGGCCAGCATCGCGTAGTCGCCTTCCTTCGGGCCTTCCACCGACATCTGCAGGTGTGCCGGTGCCTGGTAGGGCACGTTGTCCTTGCTGTAGGCGGCCGGCTTGCCGTCCTTGCCCACGTAGGCGCGCAGCAGGGTGAAGTCGCCGGTGTGGCGCGGCCACATGAAGTTGTCGATCTCATCGCCGTAGTTGCCGATCGCACGCGGCGGCGCATACACCAGGCGCACGTCGCTCAGTTCCAGCTGGGCGATGCGGTAGAAGTCGGTGCCGTAGTACATGTTGGCCACCGAGCAGCGCACGCTGCCGTCCTTCTCGCACTCGGCCACGATCTGCTTGCTGGCCGCATCGACGGCATCGAAGTAGGCGCGACCAGTCTTGCCACGGGCCTGCGCCAGTACCTGGTCGGTCACCTTGTCGAAGCCGACGGTGACCAGCACGCGGAAGTCCGGGTTGGCCGGGCGCTCGTCGGCACGGTCCTTGGCGATGAAGCCACCGTTGATCAGGTCGTGCTGGGGCGAGCTGTTGTACTGGATCACGCCCATCGCCACGTGGTGGTTGGTCAGCAGCAGGCCGTCGGCGGACACGAACGAACCGGTGCCGCCACCGGCACGCACCACCGCGCTCAGCGGCGGCGCAGTGACGTTGGCCAGATCGGCCGGATTGCCCTTGAAGCCTGCGGCCTGCAGCGGCTTGGCCAGTTCCGGCAGCTGGGTCGGCATCCACATGCCTTCGTCGGCGTGGGCACCGGCGGCGAGGGTCAGGCCCAGGGCCAGGGCGGTGGGAAGGGCTTTGCGTGGTGACATGAGGCAATCCGGTACGACAGAACAGCCCGGGACCATAGCCGCTGGGGCCGGATGGGGCAACGGCCGATGGTTGGGGGCCTGTCAGGTAGAGCCGAGCCAATGCTCGGCTGCTCTTCCGTCAGTCCGCGCTGCGCGCGTGAGCCGAGCATGGCTCGGCTCTACAGAAATCCCGCGTGGCTCTACTTCTCCCGCCGCCAGTTGATCGACCCACGGTTTTCCACCGTGCTCGATTCCACTTCCACGTCGAACCCGCGACGCAGCAGGTACTTCAGCGTGATCACCGAACCGGCACCGACCAGCGACACGCCGTAGCCGACGTACAGCTTGGGCGAGATGTACTTGCCGACACCGATCACCGAGCCGCCCAGCGCGCGCGACTGGCTCACACCGGCGTCGTCCAGGCCCAGCTTGGCGCCCAGCTGCGAAGCCAGCAGGCCGCTGCCGGCCGAGAGCGCCGCGGAAGCCGCGTTGACCTGCTGGGTCTGGTCGCTGCTGGCACCGGTCAGGCTGCGGCCCAGCACCAGGTAGGCCAGTGCTTCGGACTGCGACATCGCCGGATCGGACCACACGTCCGCACGCGGTTGCTGCGCACGCCCGGTCACGTCGATGCCGGCGGTGACATCACCGATCCGGCGCTCGGCACGGATGTTGATGCGCGGGTCGGACACCGCGTTGTAGTTCCAGGTGAGGTTGCCACGGGTGATGGTCAGGTCCTGACCGTACGCCTTGTAGCGGCCACTGACTTCCAGCCCGCCATTGGCGGTCATTTCGCGGCCAGGCTTGGCCCAGACCTGCATCTTGCCGGTCAGCGCACCCTTCAGGCCGAAGCCGGTCATCTTCACCTTGTCGCCAAGGCTGACGGTCAGGTCCATGTCCAGCGGCGAGGTGCGCGACTCCTCCGGGTCGGCCGGGTCCAGCACCACCACGTCTTCGGACACCGAGGTGCCACGGTCCAGGCGTTCGAGATCGATGTCGGCCTCGGGCACGTGCACGGTGCCACGCAGCTCCATCGCCGCCTTGGCCAGGGTGAAGTCGAGGTTGGGATTGGCGACGATGCGCAGCTCGCTGGTGTTGGACAGCAGCACGTTTTCGCCGTGGATCTTCAACTGCAGCGGCTGTGCATCGCCAAACCAGGACAGGCCACCATCCACGTACAGCGTGCCCTGACCAGAGTTGGCCTGCGCGGTGATCTTGGCCGAACCGTCGGGCTGCGCCACGAAGCTGCCCTTGCCCTGGTCGAAGGTCAGGCCCAACGCGGGGAATTCACCCTTGAAGTTGCTCAGCTGCGCGTCGCCACCCAGCGACGGCTGGCCACGCGTACCACGCAGGCTGACGTGGCCCTCGATCAGGCCGGTCGGTCGCACGATGTCCGGCGAGAACAGCTCCAGCCAGTACAGCCGCGACATGTTGAGATAGAGCTCGCCGTTCAACGGCGCGCTGGCTTCCCATCCGGTCTGCATCTTCGCATCGACGAAGCCGTTGCCCTGGAAGCCCATGCCCAGGTAGCCCTTGATGCTGGCCGGGGTCATGTCCAGCTTCAGCGAGAACTGGTCATAGCGCACCAGCTCGCCACGGGTGGTATCGCCCACGGTGTTGCGGTTCTCGCCCAGGCGCACGCCGCCTTCCTTCGAGCGTACTTCGACGTGGCCTTCCCAGGCCGTGCCGCGCGGGCGGATCTGCGCGTCCAGGCTGACATCGCCACGCAGGTAGATGCGACGGCCGGACTGCGGTGGCAACCACGGCTGCACCAGCGCCAGCGGCAGCGCGTCACTGCGCACCACCAGGCCCTCGCGCGGCCAGTTGGCCTGTGCGCACAGTGTGCCGCTGCTGGTCGCGCCCAGGCAGGCCTCGCCCAAGGTGTAGGTGCTGCCGTTGATCGCGAACGCCGCCGGTGCACGCAGCGACCAGGCATCGCCCTTCACCGGTGCGATGCGCAGCGCGGCCAGCTCGCCACGCCACTGCGCGCCCTGCTGGCGGACGCTGCCCTGCAGCTCGATCGCGCCCATCTCGTTGCGGGTCTGCGCCGCCAGGCGCAGGTTGGAGACACTGCCCTGCGCATCCACGTTCAAGCGTTCCAGCAGCATGCCGACATTGACCTGCTGGCCCTGGATCGCCAGCGTGCCGCTGTCGCCGCGCCAAGGCAGATGGCCCTTGATGCTCACGCTCTCGGCACCGTAGCCGTCCCAGTTGAGGTTGTTGCCGACCAGATCGGCGGTGATGTCCGGCGCATCGCGCTGGCCCTTCACCTGTACCTGGCCACGCAGGCCGCCGTCGGCGCCCGGCAGCAGATCGCTCAGCTGCAGTGGCTCGAAGCGTGCATCGATGTCGAGGCGATCACCGACCTTGCCCGACGCGGTCACCCGGCTGCTGCCCAGCGACAGCTTCAGGTCACCCTGGCCCTGCGCGCCCTGCAGCGCGAACTTGCCCTGCGCGTCGAGGTTGCGCTGGCGCAGCACGCCCTTCAACGACGGCAGATCGACCGTGGCTTCCAGCGTGCCGGCGGTACCCGGCGGTGCGTTTGCCGGCGGCGGCAGCTGGCGGCCCTTGGAGGCCAGGTTGCCGGACAGGCGGCCATTCCAGCCCGGCACGAAATAGCCGGGGTCGAAATCCTTCAGCGTGGCCTTGGCATCCCAGTCCAGCTGCGGTGCCCACGCCACCTGGCCTTCCACCTGCAGCTGGCCACCCGGGGTCTGTGCCTGCAGTTGATGGATCGACGCGGCCTGATCGTTGCCGCGCACATCGAAGTGCAGCTGCGCCTTCTGCGCATCGCGCTCGACCTCGGCGCGGCCGATCGCGGCCCAGGCCTTCAGGGTTCCGGCCAGGCCGAAGCGTGCTTCCTTCAAGGTGACCGGCACCGGTGCGCTGCCGGCGGTGTTCGGGTCCGCCGCTGGCACGTAGGTCAGATCATGGGCGACCACCGAGAAGTTGAGCTTCTGCTGGTCTTCCTGGCTGAAATCGGCGGTACCTTCCAGTCGCACCTCACCGCCAAGCCCCTTCACCAGCAGTGGTGAAACCTTCAGCACCTGGTCCTGCAGCGACACCACCGACGGTGCCAGCTCCAGTTCCTGATCGCCCTGCTTCACCTTGCCATGCAGGTTGGCGTTGCCGCCCTTGCCGGCCGCGGTGAAATCCAGTGCCAGCGGTGCGATCGCCGAGCTGGCCAGTGCCGGCGACAGCAGCGCCAGATCCAGCTCGTCGCTGCGGATGCTGGCGCTCCAGCTCGGATCGGTGCGGCCATCGAACACCAGCATCGCGTGCAGCGGCTTCGGCGCGCGCCCGGCTACGGCCACTTCCATGTGCGACAGGTCGCCACGGGCGACCAGGCCGACGGTGGCGGCCGTGCGGCCACGCGGCGCCGGCAGCACGGCAGTGACGGTCACGTCGGTGTCGTAGTCCTTGGCCGGGATATAGCGGCCCTGGGCAGTGAAGTTGCCCATGTCGCTGTCCACCACCAGTTTGTGCGCCTGGAACTCGCCGTTGGCGATCTCGATGCCGCCACGCACGCGGCTGATGTCGATCACCGGCTCGTTGGCCTGGCTGATGCGGAAGTCATCGATGGCGATGGCATCGGCCTGGATCGCCAACGGCATCTCGATCTGCGGCAGCGAATCCGGCCACGACGGCAGCTTGAACGGCTCGTCACTCTTGGCCAGGTTCAGCGTCGCGTTGGTCAGCTCCAGCTTGTCCAGCAGCAGCTTGCGGCCCAGCAGCGGGCGCAGGTCCGGCTCCAGGTGCGCGCGCTCGGCGTGGAAATGGATGTCGTCGTAGCGGAAGTCGACGTTGTACAGGGTCAGCGGGCCGGCCACCGGGCCGTCCACCTTGTCCCAGGTGAAGCTGGCGCCCACCGGCAGCCGCGCCACCACCTGTGCCAGCAGCACGTCACGGCCGGCCACGGTCTGCAGCAGCCAGTAGACCGCCAGCAGGGCCAGCAGCACCAGGCCCAGCACGCCCACACCCGACCAGGCCCAGAAGCGGCGGCGGCGGTAGAAGCGCACGCGCGGCGGCGTGGTCGGGTTCGGAGTGGGTGCGGGCGTACTCACAGGTCCGCTCCGATGTTGAGGTACAGCTGGAACTGCGAATCGGGGTTGTTCAGGCCATGCGCCACGTCGATGCGCACCGGGCCCACCGGCGATTTCCAGCGCACGCCGAAGCCGACGCCGGTGTGCAGATCAATGGTGTTGTCGAAGGCGCTGCCGGTATCGACGAACACCGCCGCACCCCAGGGACCACCATTGAAGTAGTGCTCGTACTCGGCCGAGCCGATCACCAGGTTCTTGGCACCCAGCGCGTATTTGTCCGGTGCAGGGGTCCGCGGGCCCACCTCGCGGTAGGCATAGCCGCGGATGCTGCGGTCACCACCGGCGAAGTAGCGCAGGCTCGGCGGCATCGCCACCAGATCGCTGGTCCAGGTGGTGCCACCCTCGCCGCGCAGGATCAGGCGGTTGCTTTCGCCCACCGGGATGTACCAGCGCAGCACGGCGTTGGCCTGCACGAAGCTGGTGTCCGAGCCGGCACCTTCAACGCCGGCACGCATGGTCGCGGTACCGCTGATGCCCTTGCGCGGGAACAGTTCGTCATCGACGTTGACGTAGTCAGCGACCAGCTGCGGGTAGACCAACGTCGAGGTGTTGTAGACCGCGTCGGTGAATTCGGTGCCGGAGGCATAGCGCCAGCGCTCGCGCAGCGCGTTGATCGAGGCGATCGCGGTCCAGTGTTCGTTGATCTCGCCGCTGCGGCTGGCAATCAGCTTGAAGTTGCGCAGGTCGATGTAGTCGGTCTGCTCGTCATAAGCACTGGCAGCGAAGGTGTACCAGCCATCAAGCCAGTTGAAGGCCGGAATGCGGTAGCTGGTGACCAGGCTCTTGCGCTTCTGCGCATAGTCCAGCTGCGTGTTCATCTTGTGGCCGCGGTTGTTCAGGAACCGCCGCTCGATGCCGCCGCGCACACCCGGACCACTCTCGCTGCCGTAGCTCAGACCCGCGGTATAGATGGTGCGCTTGGCACGGGTCAGCTTCACATCCACCGGCACTTCGCCGTTCGCATCGGCCTGGTCGGGCCGCGGCTGGATGTCGATCACGCTGAAATAATCCAGCTTGGTCAGCGACTCGCGCAGCCGGTCCAGCTTGCCCTCGTGGAAGTAGCTGCCCTGTTCCCAGTACACCAGCGGGTCGAACAGCTTGTCGACGAAGTAGTCCTGCTCGAAACGCACCGGGCCCATGTTGTAGCGCCGGCCGCTGTCCCAGGTCAGGTCGATGTCGGCGGCGTTGTCGGCACGGGTGATCTGCACCTGGCGCTGGGTGTAGTCGGCATCGAAATAACCACGCTCGGCCAGGCGACGGGTGATGGTGATCTTGCTGGCTTCGTACTGCGTGTGCTCGAAACGCTGGCCCTTGCGCGGCTTGAACGCGGCCAGGTCGTCCTGCAGGTACTGGTCGTACATCGCCGGTCCGGTGATGTCGATGTGCTCGCGGCGGACGGTCACCGGGGTGCCCTTGTCGACATGGATCAGCACGCGCACGTGCTCGTCCTCGCGCGGCGCCTCGACCTTGATCACCGGGTTGTAGTACCCGAACGGTTCCAGTGCCTGGCGGGTCTGCCGCTCGGCCTGCGACAGCAGGTACTCCAGGCGCGATTCGCCCTGTTCCTTGCCGATCGTGTCGTACAGCGACAGCGATTCCTGGATGTTCTCGATGATTGCGGCGTCGTCGCCCTTGTCCAATCCCTTGATGTCCACCTTGTCGATGGTGCCGCGCGCGTGGACCACAGAGGTGGCGGCCAGCGACAGGACCATCAGCGGCAGGGCGTATTTCTTTGGCTGCATGCGGCACAGCATACCGACCGAAGGTGACGATGCGAAATGCATCACGTCATTGGGGATCGGTTGTTAAGTGGCGGTCAAAATACGCGCCTTTGTGGCGATCGTCGTGATCGCAGCCGAGGATGCCGGCATCGTGCGCGATGCCGGCAATGACCCCGATGGACATCCACCGGCACTACCGGTGGGTGCCAAGCTTGCTTGGCACCGCATCTCAGCTCGACAGATGCTCGATCGCTGCCACCTTGCCCAGGCGCTCGCCCAGCATCGTCAGCAGCGCCAGGCGGTTGCCACGCAGCGCCGGATCCTCGGCATTGACCATCACGCCATCGAAGAAGGCATCGACCTGCGGGCGCAGGCGCGCCAAGCGCGCCAGCACGGCCACGTAATCCTTCTGGTGCAGGCTGGCGCCGGTGTCATCAATGGCCGCAGTGACCGCTTCAGCCAGTGCGCGCTCGGCGTCTTCCTGCAGCAGCGCCGGGTCGATCTGGGCCGGGATGTCGCCCTCGGCCTTGCGCAGGATGTTGCGGATGCGCTTGTTGGCCGCAGCCAGCGCCTCGGCTTCCGGCAACGCGGCGAAGGTGCCGATCGCATCCAGGCGGCGGTCAAAGTCATACAGCGAGGCGGGCTTCAGCTCGGCCACGGCGTTGAAGTGCGTGGCCGGCACGCCCTTATCAGTGTAGTAGCCCTTCAGGCGGTCGAGGATGAAGTCGTACAGCTCCCGTCCAACGCCTTCTACATCAACGTTCAGAAACTCAACTTTGGCAGATTTCGTATCGATTCCCGATGCATCCAGCCGCTTCATCTTCTGGACCGTGCTTTCAACAGCGCGCGCCTCGCCCTGACGATGGACGGATTCGAGAGCTTCTGCAAGCAGGGCCTTGAGGTCCAGCTCGAAGCCGCTTTCGATGATCGTGCGGGCCAGGCCCAGCGCGTTGCGGCGCAGGGCGAACGGGTCCTTGTTACCGGTCGGCTTCAGGCCTGCGGCGAAACCACCGGCCAGGGTGTCCACGCGTTCAGCAATCGCCAGCACCTTGCCCAGCGGCGACAGCGCGATGTCGTCACCGCCGAAGCGCGGCTGGTAGGCCTCGTCGATGGCCAGCGCCACCTCGGCCGATTCACCGCCGGCCACGGCGTAGTGGCGGCCGGCGATGCCCTGCAGTTCCGGGAATTCGTTGACCATGCGCGACTGCAGGTCGTTCTTGGCCAGCTGCGCGGCGCGCTTGGCCTGCGCGGCGTCGGCACCGACCTGCGGCGCGATCACTTCGGCCAGAGCGGCCACGCGCGCCACCTTGTCGGCCACGCTGCCCAGCTTGGCCTGGTAGGTCACCGTCTTCAGGCCGTCGCCCATCGATACCAGGCCCTGCTTCAGGTCCTCGTCGAAGAAGAACTTGGCATCGGCGAAACGCGGACGGATCACGCGCTCGTAGCCCTTGGCCACTTCGGCCACGTCCTTCGATTCGATGTTGGCGATGCCGATGAACTTCTCGGTCAGCGTGCCGCTGTCATCCAGCACCGGGAAGAACTTCTGGTTGATCTCCATCGTCTCGATCAGCGCTTCCTGCGGCACCGCCAGGAACGCGCGCTCGAAGCTGCACAGCACCGCCGACGGCCACTCGACCAGGTTCACCACCTGCTCCAGGTTGTCGTCGGTGATGCGGGCGCTGCCACCGGCCTTGGCCGCAGCGGCCTCGCCCTCGGCGACGATGCGCGCACGGCGCTCGCTCGGATCGACCAGCACGAACGCAGCGCGCAGGGCTTCAACGTAGTCCTGCGGCTGCGCCAGCGACACGGTCTGGTCGTGGTGGAAGCGGTGGCCACGGCTGACGCGGCCGGCCTGCAGGCCGAACAGTTCGGCCTCGACCACGTTGGCGCCGTGCAGCAGTACCAGCCAGTGCGCCGGGCGCGCGAAGCCCCAGGCGTGGTCGCCCCAGCGCATCGGCTTGGGAATCGGCATTGCCGCGATTGCCTCGCGCAGAATCTCCGGCAGCAGGCTGGCAGTGCTCGCGCCCGGGGTCACAGCGCGGTGCACGAAGCGCTCACCCTTGTTGTCGGTGGTCTTCTCCAGCGCGGTCCAGTCGATCCCGGCCTTGGCGGCGAAGCCCTGCAGGGCCTTGGTCGGCTGGCCTTCGGCGTCCAGCGCGATGTTCAGGTATGGGCCCAGCACTTCGCTGTGCTGCTCCGGCTGTTCCAGGCCGACGCCCGGCAGCAGCACGGCCAGTCGGCGCGGGGTCGACAGCGGGCGTGCATCGCCCAGTTCCAGCGCGACGCCGCGCTTGCGCAGGCCTTCGACAACACCGTCGAAGAACGCCTGGGCCAGGCCCGGCAGCGCCTTGACCGGCAACTCCTCGGTGCCCAGTTCGATCAGCAGGGGGGACAATTGGCTCATCGGTTCGATCCTGTGGTGGGGGCGCAGCGCGCAACGCGTCCGGCGCCCCGGAAGTTGAGAGAGGGAGGGAGCGGCCGTCAGGCCTTCTTCGCGCCCGGGAAGCCCAGCTTCTCGCGCTGCTCGTAGTACGCCTTGGCCACCGCCTGGGCCAGCGCGCGCACGCGCAGGATGTAGCGCTGGCGCTCGGTCACGCTGATCGCACGGCGTGCATCGAGCAGGTTGAAGGTATGGCTGGCCTTCATCACCTGCTCATAGGCCGGCAGCGGCAGGTTCACTTCCACCAGCTTCTGCGCTTCGCGCTCGCAGGCGTCGAAGCGGTGGAACAGTTCTTCCACGTCGGCGTATTCGAAGTTGTAGGTGCTCTGCTCCACCTCGTTCTGGTGGTAGACGTCGCCGTAGGTCACCGGCTGGCCGTCCGGGCCGTAGGTCCAGACCAGGTCGTAGACGTTGTCGCAGTTCTGCAGGTACATGCACAGGCGCTCGAGACCGTAGGTGATCTCGCCCAGCACCGGGCGGCACTCCAGGCCACCGGCCTGCTGGAAGTAGGTGAACTGGGTCACCTCCATGCCGTTGAGCCAGACTTCCCAGCCCAAGCCCCAGGCACCCAGCGTCGGCGATTCCCAGTTGTCCTCGACGAAGCGCAGGTCGTGCACCAGCGGATCGATGCCCAGTGCCTTCAGCGAATCCAGGTACAGCTGCTGGATGTTGTCCGGCGCCGGCTTCATCGCCACCTGGTACTGGTAGTAGCGCTGCAGGCGGTTCGGGTTCTCGCCGTAGCGGCCATCGGTCGGGCGGCGCGACGGCTGCACGTAAGCCGCGTTCCAGCTTTCCGGCCCGATCGCACGCAGGAAGGTGGCCGGGTGGAAGGTACCGGCACCCACCTCCAGGTCGAGCGGCTGGATGAGCACGCAGCCCTGCTGGGCCCAGAACTGGTTCAGGGTCTGGATCAGGCCCTGGAAGGTGATCGGAACGGTCGGGGTCGCGGACATGCGTACGAGTCTTGGCCGGCAAGGGGGTGCGCTAGTATAACGGCCGACCTGCGGGGCATTCCGTACCCGGGAGGAGCAGGCAGATGGAACATCGGCTGCCGGCAGGCACGCCCGGCGAGGCGGGCGGCGTCACGCTGCCCTGGGGGCGGCTGCATTTCGAGCAGATTGCCGCAGCCCTAATTGCCGATGACCTGGTGGCCGAGCAGGACCGCGAGCGCATGCGGTTTTCCGCACAGGGCGCGCGCAACGCCAGCGAAGTGCACCCGCTGGTACTGCTGTCCAACCTCAAGCTGGCCGCCACCGGCGGCGGCGAACTGACCCTGGAACGCCTCACCGAGTGGCTGGCGCAGCGCACCGGCAGCCGCTACCTGCGCATCGATCCAACCCGGGTCGACGTCGCTGCGGTGACCGCGCTGGTGTCGCACGCCTACGCGCGCCGCCACCGTTTCCTGCCGTTGGCGGTGGATGCCGAGCGCGTGCTGGTGGCCACCAGCGAGCCGCTGGTGCAGGAATGGCGCCGCGACCTGCAGCACCTGACCCGCCGCCGCATCGAACTGGCGGTGGTCAATCCGCTGGACCTGCACCGCTACACCATGGAGTTCTACGGGGTGACCCGCTCGGTGCGCGGCGCCCGTGGCGACGTGCGCGGCGAGGCCAACACCACCCTGCCCAGCTTCGAGCAGCTGGTGGAGCTGGGCCGCACCGGCGACGTCAATGCCGACGACCAGCACATCGTGCACATCGTCGACTGGCTGCTGCAGTACGCCTACGAACAGCGCGCCTCGGACATCCACCTGGAGCCACGCCGCGAGATGGGGCGCATGCGCTTCCGCATCGACGGCGTGCTGCACAAGGTGTTCGAGGTACCGCCGGCAGTGATGACCGCCGTGGTCAGCCGCATCAAGGTGCTCGGCCGCATGGACCTGGCCGAGCGCCGGCGCCCGCAGGACGGCCGCATCAAGACCCGCTCGCCGGGCGGCCGCGAGGTCGAGATGCGCCTGTCGACCATGCCCACCGCCTTCGGCGAGAAGTGCGTGATGCGCATCTTCGACCCCGATGCCGCCTTCAAGAGCATCGACCAGCTCGGTTTCAGCCCGCAGGAGGCCGCCGGCTGGAATGCGCTGGTCGAGCGCCCGCACGGCATCGTGCTGGTGACCGGCCCGACCGGCTCGGGCAAGACCACCACCCTGTATTCCACGCTGAAGCGGCTGGCGACGCCGGACGTGAACGTCTGCACAGTAGAGGACCCGATCGAGATGATCGCGCCCGAATTCAACCAGATGCAGGTGCAGACCAACATCGATCTGGACTTCGCCAGCGGCGTGCGCACCCTCCTGCGGCAGGACCCGGACATCATCATGATCGGCGAGATCCGCGACCTGGAAACGGCGCAGATGGCGGTGCAGGCCTCGCTGACCGGCCATCTGGTGCTGTCCACCCTGCATACCAACGACGCGCCCTCGGCGGTCACCCGCCTGCTCGACCTGGGCGTGCCGCACTACCTGCTGGCCAGCACCCTCAACGGCATCCTCGCCCAGCGCCTGGTGCGCACGCTGTGCCCGCACTGCAAGCAGCCGCACAGCCTCGGCGCCGCCGACTGGGCGGTGCTGGCTGATAGCCATGCTGCATATCCAGATGCCGCCACGCCCTGTCGGCCGGTCGGTTGCCTGGAGTGCCGGCGCACCGGATTCCTTGGCCGCATCGGGCTGTATGAGTTGCTGCCATTGGGCTCGCGGCTGCGCGGGCAGATCCGTGCCGACATGGATCTGGCCGGTTTCAGCCGTGCCGCACGCGCTGAAGGGCTGCGAACCCTGCGCCAGGCCGGGCTTGAAAAGGTGGCGCAGGGGCTGACTACAATCGAGGAAGTCCTGTCAGTCCTGCCGCCCCCGGATGAACCCAGCCCCGTTCCTGATCCTTGAAACCGGCCGCCCGGTACCGTCGCTGCGCCGCTACGGGCGCTTTCCGCACTGGATCCGGGTCGCCGCCGGGCTGGAAGAACACGAAACGGTGGTGGTCGATGTCGAACACGGTGGCGCCCTGCCCGACCCACATGCGTTCGCCGGCGTGCTGGTGACCGGCTCGGCCGCCTTCGTCACCGACCACGCCGAATGGAGTGAGCGCAGCGCCGCATGGCTGCGCCAGACCGCCCACGACGACCTGCCGGTGTTCGGCATCTGCTACGGCCACCAGTTGCTGGCGCACGCGCTGGGTGGCGAGGTCGCCTACAACCCGGCTGGCCGTGAGTCCGGCACGATCGAGCTGGAGCTGCAGCCGCAGGCCGCGCAGGACCCGCTGTTCCAGGGCCTGCCGCAGCATTTCGCCGCTCATGCCACCCACCTGCAGACCGTGCTGCGCGCGCCCGACGGCGCCGAAGTGCTGGCAGTTTCACCGCTGGACGGCTGCCATGCCTTCCGCTGGGGCCGCCAGGCCTGGGGCGTGCAGTTCCATCCGGAATTCGCCACCCACCACATGCGCGGCTACGTGCGCGCCCGCGCCGACTGCATCGGTCGCCACGGCGGCTGCGCCCGCAGCATCGAACGTGCGGTCAGCGCCGCGCCGCTGGCGCGCCAGCTGTTGCGCCGCTTCGTCCGCCAGGCGCGGCTGTCTTCAGCCCAGCCGGCGGCAAAACAGGGATAATCGGCGGCACGGGCAGCCGCCCGGCCCCCTCCTGTCCTTCCCGGATGTCCATGAAAGAGATTCGCAAGCTGCCGGCTTCGGCGGGCGCCCAGTGGTTGCTGGATACGTTCTCGCTGTACCGGCGCGCGCCGCTGCAGCTGGCCCGGATCGGCCTGACCTGGCTGCTGGTGAGCTGGGTGGTGACCTTGCTGTCGACGCTGATTCCCGGCGCCGCCGGCATGGCCGTACAGCTGATGACCCTGGCCATCTCGCCGATCATGTTCGGCGGCATGCTGTATGCCGTGGGCGAGATCGACGAAGGCCGCCCGGGCCTGGCCTCGCACCTGCTGCAGCCGATCCGCGACCACCGCGTCAGCCACCTGCTGGTGCCGCTGGCGATCCAGGTGCTGGCGGTACTGCTGCTGGGCGCGCTGCTGTTCCTGATGATCGGTCGCGAGGGCTTCACCGCCTTCAGCGAGGTCATGACCAAGATGGAAGAGATCAGCCGCAGTGGCCAGCAGATCAAGCCGGACGATGCAGCGGCGCTGGTCGCCAACCTGCCGGCCAAGCGCATCGCGCTGTGGATGCTGCTGGTGTTCCTGAGCGCGGTGGCGCTGTCGCTGGCGATGTTCACCCAGCCGGCGCTGGTGGTGTTTGACAAGCAGAGCGGCATGCATGCGCTGCGCCTGAGCCTGCAGGGCTGCATCGAGAACATCGGCGCGATGTTCGTGTTCGCCGCACTCGGCCTGATCGCCGCGTTCTGTATGTACATCCTGTTCGTGATCGTGATCCAGATCGCGATGCTGATCGGTGGCCCGCTGGCCGCGGCCTTCATCGCCCAGCTGGTGCTGACCACGGTGCTGATGCCGCTGTATGTCGGCGCGGTCTACGCCGCGTGGAAGCAGATGTTCGTGCACCGCGGCAGCCGCGCGGCGCCGCCGATTCCGACCACGCCGACCTCGAGCGACGTGTTCCACGCCTGACGAAAAAGGGGACGGAGGGGATTAAGTCGTTAGCCGCACAGTGGCACAAACGACTTAATCCCCTCCGTCCCCTTTTTTCAGGCAGCGGGTTTCTTCACTACCGACGACGGCACCAGCCAGCGTGCGGCGTGGATGCCCAGTTCGTACAGCAGGCACATCGGGATCGCCAGCATCAGCTGCGAGACCACGTCCGGCGGGGTCAGCACCGCCGCCACCACGAAGATGCCGACGATCGCGTAACCGCGGCCTTCCTTGAACTGCTGCGGCGTCACCCAGCCCAGCAGCACCAGGATCACCATCGCCACCGGCAGTTCGAAGCTGCCGCCGAAAGCGAAGAAGATCGCCAGCACGAAGTCCAGGTAGGCGTTCGCATCCGGGGTGATCGCGATCACGTCCGGGCTGAAGGTGGTGAGGAAGTGGAATACCGCCGGCAGCACCAGGAAGTAGGCGAAGGCACAGCCGGCGTAGAACAGCAGCACCGACGACACCAGCAGCGGCACCGCCAGGCGCTTCTCACGCGCATACAGGCCCGGGGCAACGAACGCCCACAGCTGGTACAGCAGCCAAGGCACCGCCACGAACAGGGCCACGAAGAAGGTCAGCTTCAACGGTGCGAAGAAGGCACCGGCCGGGTTGGTGGCAATCATCGTCTGCCCGTTGGGCAGCTGCGAGACCAGCGGTTCGGCCAGTGCGTTGTACAGCTTCTGGGTAAACGGCAGCAGCGCCAGCAGCACCACGCCCAGGCCCAGCAATGCGCGCACCAGGCGGCCGCGCAGTTCCACCAGATGCTCGACCAGCGAGCTTTCGCCGAAATCGTGTTCACTCATGGCTGGCGCTCCGGGCTGCTCTGCGGCGGCGGCGCACCGGCTTCAGGGCGTGTCGCCGGCGTCGGCTCGGGAGCACCGCTCTCCTGTGCCGGCGCATCGGCATCGGGCGCAGCGCTCATATGCGGCGGCAGATCCGCAGGCGCCGGTGCGCGAACCTCCTGCGCCAGCGTATCGCCCTGCTGCTGGGCCTCCTGCGCTTCGCGACGGATCGCTTCACCGCTGGCGCGCAGCTGGTTCTCGGTGTCCTGCATGCCCTGGCGCACGTCCTGCATCTGCCGCTTGATGTCCTCGGCCTGCAGCTCGCGTTCCAGTTCCTGTTTCACCGAATCCCACTGATTGCGGGCGCGACGCACCCACAGGCCGGCGAAGCGGGCCGCCTTGGGCAGGCGCTCGGGACCGAGCACCACCAGGGCGACCACTGCAATCACCAGCAGTTCGCTGAAGCCGATATCGAACACCGCAACCGCTCCGGATCAGCGAGCGTTACGGTCGTGCTCGTCCTGCGCAGTGCGCGAGGCGTCCTGGCTGCGCGACTCATCGCCCAGCTGCGCGTTCGGCTTGTCTTCGTCGCGCATGCCCTTCTTGAATTCCTTGACCGCCGAACCGAGATCCTTGGCGCCGCTGGTCAGGCGCTTGGTGCCGAACACCAGCAGGACGATGGCCAGCACGACCAACCAATGCCAGATGCTGAAACTGCCCATAAAGACGCTCGTTACGTTAGTGATCAGGCTGTCGAGCATAGCGCACCGGGTGTTAGCCGGCGCGCGTGACGAAAGTCAGTTTCCGCCCAGCGTTTCCGTGCGGATTTCGCCGTCGTTGACCGGCTGGAAGCCCTGCTGCTGCGGCGGCGGGTTCTGCGGCACGTTCTGCAGCGGCGCGGTGGTGGCTTCGGCTGGGGCGGCCGGCGCTGCCTGAACAGGCGCCGGAGCAACCGCCGGGGCCGCTGCCGGACGCGGGGCGCTGCCGCCGTTGCCGCTGCGGTTGTTGCGCGCAGCGTAGGTGGCCTCTTCCAGGCGATCGCGGAAAGCGACCACATCCATCGACGGCGAACCGGCGGCGCGGCCTTCGAAGATCATGCGCGGCGTGGTGTTGCTGCCGTATGCATCCAAGTTGGCGGCATCATCGATCTGCAGCACCGCACCATCCAGGGCGACACCGGCGAACAGGCCGCGGGCGCGCGACCAGGACCAGATCTCGGCCTTCAGCTGGCCATCGGTGGCAGCGGCGGCATTGCGGCCGACCGGGCCGGCGGCGACACCGGCATCGGCGCCCAGCGTGAACTTGCCGTTGACCAGGTTGTCCAGGCTGCGGTCGTTGCGGAACACCAGCACCACATCGGAGGACTGCACACCGGCCTGGAAGCCGATGCTGCCGCCAGTGAGCTTCACGAACACCGGATTGGACCAGGCGCCATTGGGCATGCGCACCGACATCAGGCCGTGGCCACGACGACCGCCAATGACCAGACCGGCCTTGATCGTGTCGGGAATGACGATGACCGCGCGGCCTTCGTCGAGCAATTTGTCCGGAATGCCCTGTTCAGGGATTTCCTGGATTTCAGCCAGCACGCGCACGGCATTGCGCGCACGCTGGTCTTCCTGCGGTCCGGCCATGGCCTGGCTGGACAGCAGGCTGGCGGCGATCAGCAGGGCTTGGATCGGGCGACGCATGGCAGGCTCCAGAAGTCAGTCCATAGGAAGATATAGCAAGTGACTGAAATTAGTAGTGTTGTCATGAATCGCCAATGAGCGCTTCCCGCTCACATAGATGCCCGCTATGCCTGCAATCCGAACCCTGCATCCCGGCGCGACACCGGATCGGCGACAATGCACCCCATGCTCGACGCACCCGATACCGCCGTGCTGGCGGTCAACCTAGGCACGCCCGAGACGCCGACGGCCCCCGCCGTACGCCGTTACCTGGCTGAATTCCTGTCCGACCGCCGCGTGGTCGCGATCCCGCCACTGCTGTGGCAGCCGCTGCTGCGCGGACTGATCCTGCCGCTGCGCAGCAGCCGTTCAGCGGCCAAGTACGCCCAGGTCTGGCTACCGGAAGGGTCTCCGCTGATGGTGCATACGCGCCAGCTGGCGCAGGCCATGCAGGCCCTGCTGCCGACCCTGAAGGTTCGCCATGCGATGCGCTATGGCGAACCCGCCCTGGCCAGCGAGCTCGACCGCCTCGCCGCCGAAGGCGCGCGTCGCATCGTAGTGCTGCCGTTGTACCCGCAGTACTCCACCACCACCACCGCCTCGGTCGAAGACCGCGTCGATGCGTGGCAGCGCCGTAACCCGGGCGTAACCGTCAGCCTGGTGCGCGACTACTCGGTCGATCCGGGCTGGGTCGAGGCCGTGGCCGGCTCGATCCGCCGCTACTGGGAACAGCACGGTCGCGGCCAGAAGCTGATGTTCTCCTTCCATGGCATTCCGCAGCGCCTGGCCGATGCAGGCGATCCGTATCCGCAGCGCTGCGAGGCCAGTGCACAGGCCATCGCCAAGGCACTGGAACTGGGCAGGGACGAGTGGCAGATGGGTTACCAGTCGCGGTTTGGCCGCGAGCGCTGGCTGCAGCCCTATGCCGAACCCAGCCTGTGGGCGCTGGCCGAATCCGGCGTGAAGCAGATCGACGTGGTCTGCCCGGGCTTTGCCACCGATTGCCTGGAAACGCTGGAGGAAGTGGCGCTTGGCTTCACCGAGACGCTGGCCGAGCGCGGCGCGACGATGCGCTACATCCCGTGCCTCAACGCCGATCCGGAACACGCTCGCGCCCTGGCGCGGCTGGCCGTGGCCTCGCTGGCATGAGTCTGCAACCGTTTGAACTGGAGGTCGGTGGCGCGCGCGTCGCCGGCCTGCGCAACCACGGCGACGGCCCGCGCGTGCTCGCCCTGCATGGCTGGCTCGACAACGCGGCCAGCTTCGTGCCGCTGGCGTCGCACCTGTCCTCGCTGCAGCTGGTGGCCATCGACCTGCCCGGTCACGGCCACAGCGCGCATCTGCCGGCCGGTGCCAGCTACACCACAGCCGCCGCGATCTGCCACGTGCTCGATGTCGCTGATGCACTGGGCTGGGACCGCTTCAACCTGCTCGGCCATTCGATGGGCGCCGGCATCGCCAGCCTCACCGCCTCGGTCAGTGATCGGGTCGAACGGCTGGTGGCGATCGAAGCACTCGGCGGCCTGCGCGGCCCGGAAGAAGAAACCGCCAACCGCCTGCGCGAGCACGTAAATGCCACGCGTGGGCTGGCACGCAAGCAGTTGCGCGTGTTCCCCGACCTCGCCGCGCCGATCCGCGCGCGGATGATGACCAACCAGCTCAGCGAACGCTGTGCACGGCTGCTGGTCGAGCGCGGCGTGGAGCCGGTCGAAGGCGGCTACCGCTGGTGCAGCGACCCGCGCCTGATGCTGCCCACTGCGATCCGCCTCAGCGAAGGCCAGATCGACAACCTGCTGCAGGCCATTGCCTGCCCGACGCAGGTGATCTATGCCACGCCGGCACAGTCGTACTATCCCGAGCCAATGCGCAGCGATCGCCTGCAGCACCTGCGCGATGGCCGTCTGGCGGTGTTTCCCGGCAACCATCACCTGCACATGGAAGATCCGGAACAGATCGCAGATGTGATCCTGCACTTCTTCAACAACGACAACGGCGGCTGAGCGCAGGCACCGACGCGCTTCACTCTGCGCGTCTGCGGCCGATACATCAGTTGCGGGCCCCTGCGTCCGCAGCACGCAGGTCCGGTCGGGCCTGCGGCGTGTGTCTGGTTCTGCAAGGAAGTCCGCATGCCCGCTCCATTGCACCGCCACCCACAGGATGTGGTCACGGTGTCCCGTCTCCGCGTCGCTGATCGCGTCGCATTCCCCGAATTCCCGGCTCGCGCCCTGGTCACGCACTCCTGCGTGCGCCGCGGCGTGGCCGTTGTCGTTTGCTGATCCAGGAGTCGCCGATGTCCGTTGCATCCTCCCGTCCCCCCGATACCGGCCGCCTGCCGCATCTGCAGCAGCTCGCCCGCCGCGCTGACCGCCACCTGCTGATCGGCAGCGCGGTACTGGCCCTGGCTGGCCTGGTGCTGGCCCTGCGTGGCCCGCAGCTGCAGGCCGCCGCGTTGGCGTCCGTCGCCGTGCTGCCAGCCGCCTGGTTGGGCGGACTGCAGGCGGGCCGGGCCGTAGCCCGCAATGGCCTGGCGTTGCTGTTGTCGCTGCAGCTGGCCGTGGTGTGCGCGATCGTCAGCCTGTCACCGGCATTGCCGATTGCGCTGTTGCTGGGCGTGCTGCTGGGGCACCGCGATCGCCTTCCGGTGTGGCTGGCCGGTGGCGTCGGTACGCTCGCCCTGCTGGCACCGTTGCAGGGTGATGCCGCGCTATGGCCAACGTTGCTGCAGGCCGGCATGTTCGCGGCCCTGACCCTGTTCCTCGGCCAGGTCGCACTGCGCCTTCGGCAGCAGACCGAGGCCCTTGGTCACGGCCCGCGTCGGCTTGCTGCGCTGGCACGCGATATCGCCACCGGTGCCGATCTTGGCGCGCATGCCGATACCGGCGCCTATGCGCCGGGTTCACTGGCCCACGCCCTGGCCGACACTGCGCGCCACGTGCAGGCCCAGCGTGGACGCGAGGCCGCGTCGCATGCCGAGAACGCGCAGATCCGCCAGGCGCTGGATGCCTCGCGCACCGCGATGATGATCGCCGACAACGACCATGTGATCCGCTACGTGAACCGCTCGGTGGTGGCACTGCTGCGCAACCAGCAGGCGACGTTGCGGCAGGCCTTCCCCGATTTCGACGCCGAGCGCCTGGTCGGCAGCAGCATCCATCGTTTCCACGCCAACCCGGACCGCATCCGCGCGATCCTCAACGGTCTGCAGGTCACGCACAACGGCAAGGTGCAGATCGGCCCGGTGCACTTCGCGCAGGTGGTCACCCCGGTGTTCGACGCGCAGGGCGTGCGCCTGGGCTTCGCCGTGGAGTGGCATGACCGCACCCATGAGCTCGCGCTGGAGAACGCCGTGGCCGGCATCGTTGCAGCGGCAGCAGCCGGTGACCTCGACCAGCGCCTGCAGGCCACTGAAGGTGCCAGCTTCCTCGATGGCCTGACCGGTGGCATCAACCAGCTGCTCGATACGCTCGGCAGCACCGTCAACGACGTGCGGCGGATGCTCTCGGCACTGGCCAACGGCGATCTGGACCGGCGCATGCGCGGGGAGTATCACGGCGCGTTCGCTGCCATCCAGCGCGATGCCAATGCCACGGCCGGGCAGTTGGCACGCATGGTCGGTCGCATCCAGGAATGTGCGGCGTCGATCAGTACCGCCGCCAGCGAGATTGCCGCCGGCAACGGCGCATTGTCCGAGCGCAGTGAGCGCCAGGCCGCGCACCTGCAGGAGACTGCAGCATCGATGGAGGAACTCACCGCCACCGTTCGCCAGAACGCCGCCCATGCGCGTGAGGCCAGTGCGTTGGCCGCCTCCACGCAGAGCGCTGCCAGTGACGGCAACACGGCCATGCAGCGGGTGGTCGATACCATGCAAGCCATCGAAGGTGCCTCGAAGCGGATCGGCGACATCACCGGCGTCATCGACGGCATTGCCTTCCAGACCAATATCCTGGCGTTGAACGCAGCGGTGGAGGCAGCACGCGCCGGCGAGCAGGGCCGAGGCTTTGCCGTGGTGGCCAGCGAGGTGCGCGTGCTGGCACAGCGTTCGGCGGCGGCCGCACAGGAGATCAAGAAGCTGATCGACGAAGCGGGCCGGCAGGTGGGCGAAGGTGCCCAGCTGGTGGCCGACGCCGGCCAACGCATGCAGGGCATTGTTGGCGGCGTGGAGGATGTCAGCCACCTGATGCGCGAGATTTCCGCAGCGTCGCAGGAGCAGTCGATCGGTATCGAGCAGATCAACCAGACCGTGGTGCAGATGGATCAGGCCACGCAGCAGAACGCGGCGCTGGTGGAAGAAGCCACCGCTGCCGCACGTGAGCTGCAGTCGCAGGCGGGGACGCTGACTGAGGCGGTCTCGGTGTTCCGCCAGCAGGAAGCACATGAGGAGGCTCTGGTCGCCTGATCCCGTTTTTCAGGTGATCCCGATGAAGACGGCGCCCGCGGGGCGCCGTTTTTTTGCGTGTTGCGCGTGATGGGTCACGCCGGTAGCGGCCCGCCCTGGTTGGCGCCGTGGTTTCTCGCGGAGAGCATCCACGCGCGGCGTGGATCTATTCGGCAAACGATTGCGGCGCGGGCCTGCTGTGGGTAGTTGCCAACCTTGGTTGGCGCCTTGGTTCCTCGCGGAGAGCATCCACGCATGCGTGGATCTACCGCTGATCCCTCTGCCATCGGTAGTCGCCAACCTTGGTTGGCGCCGCCGCTCGCAGCGGTTTCATCAACGCGTCTGCCGGCCAGTGGCCGGCATTACCCGGTATTTCCTGCGCACAAAGAAAAACCCCGCTGCGTGAGCAGCGGGGTTTTGGGTGTAAACCCTGGCGATGACCTACTCTCGCATGGCTTGAGCCACACTACCATCGGCGCAGCTGCGTTTCACTTCCGAGTTCGGGATGGGATCGGGTGGTTCCACAGCGCTAATTTCACCAGGGAGGCGGTTGGAGCGTCGCCATCCGATACAGCCGGATAAGGCGCCTGCCTCTCGTAGTTCTTGTGACGTAGCGTGCACTTGGATGCTCTTACGACGTTGTCGTAAAGCCAAGGCAACTTGAGGTTATATGGTCAAGCCTCTCGGATCATTAGTATCAGTTAGCTCAATACATTGCTGTACTTACACACCTGACCTATCAACCACGTAGTCTACATGGTTCCTTCAGGGGGCTTGTGCCCCGGGAGATCTCATCTTGAGGCGCGCTTCCCGCTTAGATGCTTTCAGCGGTTATCGCTTCCGAACATAGCTACCCGGCAATGCCACTGGCGTGACAACCGGAACACCAGAGGTTCGTCCACTCCGGTCCTCTCGTACTAGGAGCAGCCCCTCTCAAATCTCCAACGCCCATGGCAGATAGGGACCGAACTGTCTCACGACGTTCTGAACCCAGCTCGCGTACCACTTTAAATGGCGAACAGCCATACCCTTGGGACCGACTACAGCCCCAGGATGTGATGAGCCGACATCGAGGTGCCAAACACCGCCGTCGATATGAACTCTTGGGCGGTATCAGCCTGTTATCCCCGGAGTACCTTTTATCCGTTGAGCGATGGCCCTTCCATACAGAACCACCGGATCACTAAGTCCTAGTTTCCTACCTGCTTGATCCGTCGATCTTGCAGTCAAGCACGCTTATGCCTTTGCACACAGTGCGCGATGTCCGACCGCGCTGAGCGTACCTTCGAGCTCCTCCGTTACTCTTTAGGAGGAGACCGCCCCAGTCAAACTACCCACCATACACGGTCCCCGACCCAGATAATGGGCCCAGGTTAGAACGTCAAGCACGACAGGGTGGTATTTCAAGGATGGCTCCGCCACAGCTAGCGCCATGGTTTCATAGCCTCCCACCTATCCTACACAGACGAACTCAACGTTCAGTGTAAAGCTATAGTAAAGGTTCACGGGGTCTTTCCGTCTTGCCACGGGAACGCTGCATCTTCACAGCGATTTCAATTTCACTGAGTCTCGGGTGGAGACAGCGCCGCTG
>NZ_JBSPUQ010000002.1:2500-5000 GCF_056861055.1 Stenotrophomonas sp. 115C5 | reverse complement strand
ACCGGAACACCAGAGGTTCGTCCACTCCGGTCCTCTCGTACTAGGAGCAGCCCCTCTCAAATCTCCAACGCCCATGGCAGATAGGGACCGAACTGTCTCACGACGTTCTGAACCCAGCTCGCGTACCACTTTAAATGGCGAACAGCCATACCCTTGGGACCGACTACAGCCCCAGGATGTGATGAGCCGACATCGAGGTGCCAAACACCGCCGTCGATATGAACTCTTGGGCGGTATCAGCCTGTTATCCCCGGAGTACCTTTTATCCGTTGAGCGATGGCCCTTCCATACAGAACCACCGGATCACTAAGTCCTAGTTTCCTACCTGCTTGATCCGTCGATCTTGCAGTCAAGCACGCTTATGCCTTTGCACACAGTGCGCGATGTCCGACCGCGCTGAGCGTACCTTCGAGCTCCTCCGTTACTCTTTAGGAGGAGACCGCCCCAGTCAAACTACCCACCATACACGGTCCCCGACCCAGATAATGGGCCCAGGTTAGAACGTCAAGCACGACAGGGTGGTATTTCAAGGATGGCTCCGCCACAGCTAGCGCCATGGTTTCATAGCCTCCCACCTATCCTACACAGACGAACTCAACGTTCAGTGTAAAGCTATAGTAAAGGTTCACGGGGTCTTTCCGTCTTGCCACGGGAACGCTGCATCTTCACAGCGATTTCAATTTCACTGAGTCTCGGGTGGAGACAGCGCCGCTGTCGTTACGCCATTCGTGCAGGTCGGAACTTACCCGACAAGGAATTTCGCTACCTTAGGACCGTTATAGTTACGGCCGCCGTTTACTGGGGCTTCGATCAAGAGCTTCGCCTTGCGGCTGACCCCATCAATTAACCTTCCAGCACCGGGCAGGCGTCACACCCTATACGTCCACTTTCGTGTTTGCAGAGTGCTGTGTTTTTGATAAACAGTCGCAGCGGCCTGGTTACTGCGACCCTCTTCAGCTATAGCTCGCACGAGCCACCAAAAAGGGTGCACCTTCTCCCGAAGTTACGGTGCCATGTTGCCTAGTTCCTTCACCCGAGTTCTCTCAAGCGCCTGAGAATTCTCATCCTACCCACCTGTGTCGGTTTACGGTACGGTCTGCGTAAGCTGAAGCTTAGGAGCTTTTCCTGGAAGCGTGGTATCAGTGACTTTGCCATAAAGGCTCGTCTCGGTGCTCGGTCTTAGAGGATCCCGGATTTGCCAAAGATCCAAACCTACCGCCTTTCCCCAGGACAACCAACGCCTGGTACACCTAACCTTCTCCGTCCCTCCATCGCACTTACGCGAGGTGCAGGAATATTAACCTGCTTCCCATCGACTACGACTTTCGTCCTCGCCTTAGGGGCCGACTCACCCTGCGCCGATTAACGTTGCGCAAGGAAACCTTGGGCTTTCGGCGTGCGGGTTTTTCACCCGCATTATCGTTACTCATGTCAGCATTCGCACTTCCGATACCTCCAGCAGACTTCTCAATCCACCTTCAACGGCTTACGGAACGCTCCTCTACCGCGCATACAAAGTTATGCACCCCAAGCTTCGGTTCACTGCTTAGCCCCGTTAAATCTTCCCCGCAGACCGACTCGACCAGTGAGCTATTACGCTTTCTTTAAAGGGTGGCTGCTTCTAAGCCAACCTCCTGGCTGTCTGTGCCTTTCCACATGGTTTTCCACTTAGCAGTGAATTTGGGACCTTAGCTGTGGGTCTGGGTTGTTTCCCTTTTCACGACGGACGTTAGCACCCGCCGTGTGTCTCCCATACAGTCCGTCTCGGTATTCGGAGTTTGCAATGGTTTGGTAAGTCGCGATGACCCCCTAGCCATAACAGTGCTCTACCCCCGAGAGGATACATATGAGGCGCTACCTAAATAGCTTTCGAGGAGAACCAGCTATCTCCGGGTTCGATTAGCTTTTCACTCCTAATCACACCTCATCCCCTACCTTTGCAACGGGAGTGGGTTCGGGCCTCCAGTGCGTGTTACCGCACCTTCACCCTGGGCATGACTAGATCACCCGGTTTCGGGTCTACTGCCCGCGACTATGCGCCCTTATCAGACTCGGTTTCCCTTCGCCTCCCCTATACGGTTAAGCTTGCCACGAACAGTAAGTCGCTGACCCATTATACAAAAGGTACGCAGTCACTCCTTGCGGAGCTCCTACTGCTTGTACGCACACGGTTTCAGGTTCTATTTCACTCCCCTCTCCGGGGTTCTTTTCGCCTTTCCCTCACGGTACTGGTTCACTATCGGTCGGTCAGTAGTATTTAGCCTTGGAGGATGGTCCCCCCATGTTCAGACAGGGTTTCACGTGCCCCGCCCTACTCGTCTTCACTGAAATGGCCCTTTCAGATACAGGGCTATCACCTTCTATGGCCGCTCTTTCCAGAGCGTTTTCCTAGAACCAAATCAGCTTAAGGGCTAGTCCGCGTTCGCTCGTCGCTACTTACGGAATCTCGGTTGATTTCTTTTCCTCTGGTTACTTAGATATTTCAGTTCACCAGGTTCGC